>NZ_JAALCR010000031.1 GCF_011065895.1 Paludisphaera rhizosphaerae
GTTATTTGTCGTCGCGGCCCGGCATGGTCAACCGTAAAACCTAATGCGGACGTAGTTTACGATCACACTCGGCTCTGGGAAATTCCCCGAATTCGCTTGGAGCGCGATCAGCTTTAGGGAGGGAAATCGGCTCCATGACGACGACTCTCAGAGGAGAGGATCTTGCTTCAGCCTCATCCACGCTGTACAAGAGGGAGAGGAGTCAAAGAATTGTTGAACGCCACCATCAAGATGGGCCGGGCGATCTTCTTCTCACGCTGATCCTTGGTAGCGGTCCACTCGATTCGCCGAGACTCCCGCCTGCTCGACTCGTCCCTCTCGGTCACGCTCATTCCCTCCTCTGCGTGGTAAGGTCGGCTCGCCATGAGAACTCTCCTCCCTATGGCCGATCGTTGGATGCCCGTGGTTTTGGCCCTGGCGATGGTCGCGCTGTCACGTCCCGTCCAAGGGGATGAGGCGACGAAGGGCAAAGCTATCTACTTGAAGCAGTGCGCATCGTGCCACGGTCTAGCGGGTGAAGGCGCCGAGGACTATCCGCACGCGCTCGTGGGGGACAAGTCGATCAAGGAGCTTGCCAAGTACATCGCCAAGACGATGCCAGAGGACGACCCGGGGACCTGTGTGGGCGACGATGCCGATGAGGTCGCCGCTTATATTCACGACGCCTTCTATTCGAGCGTCGCGCAGGCGCGAAACAAGCCGGCTCGGATCGAGTTGTCTCGGCTGACGGTACGCCAGCACCAGAACGCCCTGGCCGATCTGATCGGCTCGTTCCGAGGCTCCATGGAGTGGGACGGGCCGAAGGGCCTTCAGGGCGACTACTTCAAGTCCCAACGCAGTCGTCAGGAAGACCGATTGATCGACCGCGTCGATCCGTCGGTCCAGTTCGACTTCGGAGTCAATCTGCCTGGCTCGGACGAGGTCGGGCATCGATTCTTCATCCGATGGCAGGGCGGAGTGCTCGCGCCGGACTCGGGGGATTACGAGTTCGTCGTCCGGACCGAGCATTCGGTGAAGCTCTGGGTGAACGATCTTGAGAAGCCGCTCATCGACCGCTGGGTGAAGTCGGGAAAGGACAACGAGTACCGCGAGACGATCCGGCTGATCGGTGGTCGGGTCTATCCGATCCGGATGGAGATGGCGAAGGGGAAGCAAGGGGTCAACGACGACAAGAAGAAGGGCCCGCCGCCCCCGACTCCGGCGAGCATCGCCCTGCTCTGGAAGCGGCCGAAGGGGGTGGTGGAGACGCTCTCCGCACGATATCTCTCTCCCAAGAAGACCCCCGAGGTTTTCGTCCTCCACACGCCCTTCCCCCCGGATGATCGCAGCATGGGCTACGAGCGGGGGACGTCGGTCTCGCGGGCCTGGGACGAAGCCGCGACCGATGCGGCGTTGGAGACGGCCGGGTACGTCGTCGACCACCTGAACCGCCTAGCGGAAACGAGCACCGACGCGTCCGACCGTCGGGAGAAAGTCCAGGCGTTCTGCAAGCGGTTCGTCGAACGAGCTTTCCGCCGGCCGCTCGACGACGAGCAGAAACAGATGTATGTCGACCGTCGCTTCGGCGACGGCGTCGACCTGGAAATCGCCGTGAAGCGGGTCGTGCTGTCGACCCTGCTCTCGCCGGCGTTTCTCTATCAGGAGGCCTCGGCGAACCCGGACCAGTACGACCTGGCCTCGCGGCTCTCGTTCGGCCTCTGGGACTCGATCCCCGATCAGGAACTGCTGGAAGCCGCTGCGAAGGGCGAATTGAAGAACCGCGATCAGGTGGCGAAGCAGGCCGAGCGGATGGTGAACGACGTCCGCACGAAGGCCAAATTGCGGGAGTTCCTCCTCCAGTGGCTCCGAGTCGACCGGGTGGCCGACCTGTCCAAGGACCCGAAGGCGTTCCCCGAGTTCGACGAAGCGACGGCGGCCGATTTGCGAACCTCGCTGGAGATGTTCCTGGACGACGTGGCCTGGTCGGACGGTTCGGACTTCCGACGCTTCCTGGAATCGGACGAACTGTACCTCAACGGCCGGCTCGGGAAGCTGTACGGGGCGTCGCTGCCGGCCGACGCGCCGTTCCAGAAGATCAAACTCAGCGATGAGCCTCGCGCGGGGTTGTTGACCCATCCGTACCTGATGGCGAGCTTCGCCTACACGGCGACCAGTTCCCCGATTCATCGCGGCGTTTTCCTGGCGAGAGGCGTTCTGGGTCGAGCCCTGGCGGCGCCTCCGGCGGCCGTTGCGCCGCTCGCCCCAGACCTTCACGCCGGGCTGACGACCCGCGAGCGAGTGGCTCTGCAGACGAGCCCCAAGGAATGCCGGATGTGCCATGATATGATCAACTCGGTGGGATTCACGCTGGAGAACTTCGACGCCCTCGGCCGCTTCCGCAAGGAGGAGAACGGCAAGCCGATCGACGCCAGCGGGACCTATCAGGCGACGTCGGGCGAGTCGATCGTCCTGCGCGGGCCTCGCGAGTTGGCGGACTACCTTGTGAAGGCGGACGAGACGCGGACGGCCTTCTCCCAGCAGTTGTTCCACAACCTGGTCAAGCAGCCGGTCAACGCCTTCGGCCCCGACGAACTCAAGAAGCTGGCAACGGCCTTCGAGAAGGCCGATTTCAACATCCGCAAGCTGATGGTCGAGATGATGGCCGACTCGGCGACGGCCTCCCGACAGCCTGCTGAAAAGACGGTGGCGGCGACTCCCTAATCGAACGGACCTCCTTTCCTCTCGGCGACGCGTCGCCTCAAGCTCGGAGAAGTAACCATGGCCCGATCCCGCTCGCGACGCGACTTCATCCGCGACCTCGGCCTTGGCTCGGCGGCGCTGCCGTTCCTGCTGAACCTCCCGAGCCTGGGCTTCGCTGGGACCTCCGCGCGGAAGAAGCGGCTCATCGTCATGTTCAGCCCCAACGGCATCATCCCGGACGCCTTCTGGCCCGATGAGGAAGGGGCGGATTTCAAGCTCAAGGAGAGCCTGACCCCGTTGGAGCCGTTCAAGGACAAGACCCTGATCCTGCACGGCGTCTGCGACAAGGTCCGCGGCGACGGCGACAACCACATGCGCGGGATGGGCTGCCTGCTGACGGGGATTGAGCTGTTCCCCGGCAACATCCAGGGGGGCTCGGACACGCCGGCCGGCTGGGCGAGCGGGCTGTCGATCGACCAGGAGATCAAGAAGAAGTATCAGGCCGACGAGGCGACCCGCACCCGGTTCGGCTCGCTGGAGTTCGGCGTAATGGTCCCCGACCGGGCCGACACCTGGACCCGCATGGTCTACGACGGCCCCAACAAGCCAATCGCCCCGATCGACGACCCCTACCAGATGTTCAACAAGCTCTACGGTCGGATGAAAGACCAGGCCACCCTCAGGAGCGTCCTCGACGACGTTCAGGGGGACCTGAAGAAGATCGAGTCCGCCGTGAGCGTCGAAGACCGCCGGATCCTTGAGGAACATGCGACGTTCGTCCGCGAAATGGAGCGCGAGCTGAAGTCGACCGAGGGTTCCGGCCTCGACCACGCCGTCCCTCAGCTTGAGCCAGGCATCAAGACGGCCAACGACGAGATGCCGAGGATCAGCAAGGCCCAGATCGACCTGATGGTCCAGAGCTTCGCCGCCGACTTCGCCCGCGTCGCGACGCTCCAGTACACGAACTCCGTCGGCGGGGCCAAGATGCACTGGTTGGGGGTGAACGAGGGCCATCACGAGCTTTCCCACAACCCGGACAGCGACAAGGCGTCGGTGGAGAAGCTCACCAAGATCAACAAGTGGTACTGCGAGCAACTCGCCTACCTGTCGAAGCGACTCGCCGAAACCCCCGAGCCCGGCGGCCCCGGCAGCTTGCTGGACAACACGACGATCATCTGGACCAACGAGCTGGGCAAGGGGAACTCGCACACGCTCGACAACATTCCCTTCGTGCTGGTCGGCAACGGGCTCGACTTCAAGATGGGGCGGTCGCTCAAGTACAAGAAGACGCCCCACAACCGGCTCCTGCTGGCGGTCGCCCACGGCATGGGTCACACCGAACTGAACAGGTTCGGCAACCCCGACTTCTGCGGCGACGGTCCGCTCACCAACCTGACCTGAGCGAATTCGCCTGGTAGAATGCGCCTCCGTCGAACGAACCAGATTCGTGGCGGAGGGCGCGACGATGCGACGGATGATGCGGTTGGTCGGCTGGCTGGGCCTGGCGGCGACGGCTGGGACTTCCTGGGGACAGGTCGTTACCGATAAGCCGCCGCGGGCCGAGGCGGTCGTCTGGCCAGGCGTGAAGCCCTCGGGCTCGGTGCTGCTGCCGAACGGCTGGTCGCTGAAGCCCGTGGGGCGGCAGACCGCCCTCGGCGATTTCCCGATCCTGCTGGCCGAGCATCCGTCGAAGCCGGTCCTGGCCGTGCTTCACGCGGGATACGGCGAGCACGAGGCGGTAACGATCGACACGGCGACGCACCACGTGATCGGCCGAGTCGCCGTGCCCGAGACCTACGGCGGACTGACGTGGTCGGCCGACGGCTCGAAGCTCTTCGTCGGCGGCGGATTCGACGACCTCGTCTACGTCTTCGACCACGCCGACGGCCTGCTCTCGAACCGCCGTCCGCTGTCGCTCCACGCCCCCGCGCCGGCGGCCGAGGCCGACCCGGTCGCCCCGCTCCCCCGCACGCGCCGAGGCGTCGACGAGATCCGAGGCGCGGTGGCCGGTCTGGCCGCCACGAAGGACGGCTCGACGCTCTGGGTCGCCGACGCCTGGGGCCATCGGGTCGTCCAGATCGACCTGGCGGCGGGTAAAGCCGTCGGCGAAATCCCTCTGCCGGTTGACAGCTACCCCTACGGTCTGGCGCTCAACGAGACTCGCGGCCGGCTCTACGTCAGCCTGTGGGGCAAGGCCGAGGTCGCCGTCATCGCCACGGCCGACCGCAAGGTGGTCGCCTCCTGGAAGACCGAGGAGCACCCCAACGAACTGCTCCTGACCAAGGGCGGTCGATACCTTTTCGTCGCCAACGCCAACCGCAACACGGTCAGCGTCTTCGAGGCCAGCGACGAGATCCCCCTGCCCACGATCGGCACGGCCATCCATCCGAAGGCCCCGTCGGGGAGCACGCCCAACTCGCTGGCCGTCTCGCCGGATGAATCCCTGCTGTTCGTGGCCAACGCCAACACCAACGACGTGGCCGTGGTGAACATCGCCGACCCCGAACACAGCGCCCCGCTGGGGTTCATCCCGGCCGGCTGGTATCCGACCTCCGTCCGGGTCTCGCGGGACGGCAAGAGCCTCTGGATCGCCAACGGCAAGGGGACCTCGTCCAGGGCCAATCGCGAAGGGCCGGTGCCGGGGATCGCGACCCCCTCGCTCCGCGAGTATATCGCCGGCCTGCTCAAGGGGACGCTCTCCACCGTCCCGATGCCCACTCCAAAGCAGATGGTTGCGTACACAAGAACCGTCTACGAATGCTGCCCGCTCCCCGCCGAGGGCTCGGCCGTGGCCGCCGGCCCGAAGCCGCCGGCCGGCAACCCGATCCCGGCGAAGGTCGGCGATCCTTCCCCGATCAAGCACTGCATCTACATCGTCAAGGAGAACCGGACCTACGACCACGTCTTCGGCGACATGCCCGAAGGCAACGGCGACCCCAAGCTCTGTCTCTTCCCCGAAGAGATCACCCCGAACCACCACGCGCTGGCCCGGGAGTTCGTGCTGCTGGACAACTTCTACGTCGATGGCGAGGTCTCCGCCGACGGCCACGAATGGACGATGGGAGCCTACGCCACCGACTTCGTCGAACGCACCTGGCCGCTGAGCTATCGGGGCGACCGGCGCGTCCCATATCCCTCGGAAGGAAAGATGCCGATCGCTTTCCCCTCGGGCGGGTATCTCTGGGACAAGGCCAAGGAGAAAGGGATTTCCTACCGGTCGTACGGCGAGTTCGTCGCCCGGAGCGGCGGTCCAGGAACCCCCATGACGACCAAGATGCCCGCCCTGGAAGGCCACTTCGATCCCGAGTTCCCCACTTTCGATCTGACGATCACCGACGTCTCGCGGGCCGACCGCTTCCTGACCGAGTTGAAAGGCTTCGAGGAGAAAGGGGAGATGCCCGCCCTCATCGTCCTGCGACTCCCCAACGACCACACCGCCGGCGCCAAGCCAGGCAGCCCCACGGTGCAGGCGATGGTCGCCGACAACGACCTGGCGCTCGGCCGTGTGATCGAAGGCCTGAGCCGTTCTCGGTTCTGGAAGGATACGGCCGTCTTCGTCGTCGAGGACGACGCCCAGAACGGCTCGGACCACGTCGACGCCCATCGGACCGTCGCCCTGGCGATCAGCCCCTACACGCGTAACCGCGGGGTGGACTCCACGATGTACTCCACCTCCTCGATGCTCCGGACCATGGAGCTGATCCTGGGCCTCAACCCCATGAGCCAGTTCGACGCCGCCGCCCGCCCGATGTGGGCCTCCTTCTCCTCGACCGCCGATCTCACCCCCTATCAGAACCGCCCGGCGCGGATCGACCTCAACCAACGAAACGCTGCAGACGCCCCAGGTGCGGAGGCGTCCCTTGAGCTGGACCTCGACGAGGAGGACGAGGCCGACGACCTGGTCTTCAACGAGATCATCTGGAAGGCCGTCCGCGGCGTCGACTCCCCCATGCCTCCCCCCGTCCGCGCCGCGTTCGTCCTCCCCAGACCAGGGGGCGACAAGGACGACGACGATTGACTCGGCGGGTTCGATTGGCTTCGGTTGCTGGTCGTCGCAACCGAAGCCGTTCGACGCAACCTTCCAATGGGAAACGCCTTAGCATCGACAATACGATCCCGCGCAGCGGCTTCGTTCCGCCCGTATTCTAGGACCTGTCGCTCGGCTCAACCTAAGTAACCCCAGGCTGGGTTCCCTGACCACGCCGGTGTCATGCGACATCAGGCGTGGTCATGATTTCCGCTCCCTATCCCAACCTGAAGGCCAGGCCATACACCAAACGCGCTCCAGGGATGATTGGCTTCGATTGACTCCCCTCGTCCCATCGCGGCACCCAGCCATTCGCCCTAAGCCATTGTCACATCTATCATTTCAACTTCGGAATCCTCCCCGCAAATTGGGTCCGTTCGACTCATTTCGCCGACATCGTACGAGGGTCGCCCCCCATCGCAGATGGACCAACGGCCGGATTGTCAAAGAACAACGTCTATTAATACGCTGGTCTCGGATCACGATCCCGGTTCGGAAATCCGCCCGCTTCTCGAGAACTTTAGGATCGCCTGTTCCGGAAAACACGGTCAGAACGAATCCCCGGAATGGCGGGCGAGGATGGATGAAAGATCGGCCGACGCCGACGCGTTCTATTTGAGGCCGATGATTCAACGGTGAAATTGGCCGTGAGTCGTCCTCCTCACCATCTCGGTTGACCCTTCGGAGGTTTCGTCGATGCCTGCGAAGACTCGAACGATGTTCCACGGCAACCTGGACATGTCCACAGACGCCTTCTTCCTGATCAACGGGACTGCCCCGAATCATCTGCTCTTGCTGAGCGACGGGACATCGCCGGGCCAGGAGCCCGGGGTTCTGGAGACGGTTAATAGTCGCCCGACTCCACACGTTTCGATCGTCGGTCGCTTCTTGACGGAGGGAGAGGTCGACGGCCCCGGCCCGAGATTCGTCCTCGAGAAGTTCGTCACCCACGAGTCGATCGCCGGACGAGCCTTCGAGATCTTCACCTCGTCCGGGAGCGGCTCGGCGGAGGCCGATTGGCTCCGCGCCGAGCGGGAACTTCTCGGCCTTTGAATAGTCGTCGCCTCAGGACGATCCGGCCACGTCGGAGCGCACCCGAGACACGCTGTGAAAACGGTCGATCACCGGGTGGAAGGTGGTTCCCGGCGCGACGGTTTCCAGCCTTCGGGGAGCGTCCGACGTATCAGCATCCGCCTGATGCTTACTCCATCTCGTCGTGCGGTTCAGCCGCCTTTGGTGAGTCGAGCCCTTCCGCCATGATTCGCCCCAGGGCCGGACTCATGGAGAACATTACAATTCCGGCGACCGTCCAGCTGAACGAGGCCCCGAGCCTATCGGATGATCCAGGAAGGGCCTGGAACCGCATCACGAAGTAGTCAAGAAAGCCCATAAGCCCGGTGGCCAGTGTGTAGACGGCATACGCACGAACGACAAATACGCCGATCTTCTGGTAGTGGCCCATGATGAGTGCTTCGCCTCGGAATGGGGGGGCAATTTCACCGTCCGACGCTCATCAATACCACACCCGAGGACTTGCCCGACGGAACCGCTGACTCTCGGAGAAGAATGATTCGTGGAGGCTCGACGGCGCCGTAGCATGGGAGGCGTACAACCCGCCACCAACGGATGGAAGCCCTCCCATGACGATCCGCCCCCTGCCGACATGGCTCGCTTTGCTGTTCCTCGCCGCATCGGCCTTTGGTCAGTCGCCGCCGCCGATGCAGGCGAAGCCGGAACTCTTCAACGCCCCGAAGAGCCGTCCCGCCGAGGGCTTTCAGAGCGACGGGCTCTCCGCCGTCTTCTACGAGGGGATGCCCTGGAAGGGGAAGCGGACCGAGGTTTTCGCCTGGGTCGGACTGCCGAAACTCCCGGCCGGCGAGAAAGCGCCGGGGATGGTGCTGGTCCACGGCGGCGGCGGGACGGCTTTCGAGGCCTGGGTGAAGCTCTGGACGAGTCGGGGATACGCCGCTATCGCCATGGATACGACCGGAACGGTCCCGCGCGGGTCGTACGCCAAGTGGGAACGGCACGAAAACGGCGGCCCTCCTCCCGACCACTTCGGCGAAGCGCTCGGCCCTCCGGAAGATCAGTGGCCCTATCACGCCGTCTCCGATGTCCTGCTGGCGCACTCGCTGCTGCGGTCGCTCCCCGAGGTCGACGCCGACCGGATCGGCCTGACGGGGATCTCCTGGGGCGGCTACCTGACCTGCGTCGTCTCGGGCCTCGACGACCGCTTCAAGTTCGCCGTCCCCGTCTACGGCTGCGGGTTCCTCGGCGAGAACTCAACGTGGAAGGATCAGCTCGGGAAGATGGGCCCGGCCGGCGAACGCTGGCTGGCGCTCTGGGATCCGTCCCACTACCTGCCCAAGGGCGTCATGCCGAAGCTCTGGGTGACGGGCACCAACGATTTCGCCTACCCGCTCGACTCGCTGCAGAAGTCGTACCGGGCTGCCGGCGGCCCCTCGACGCTGGCCGTCCGACTCCGCATGCCCCACGGCCACGGCGGCGCCGGCGAGAACCCCGAGGAAATCCACGCCTTCGCCGACTCCATCCTCAAGGGCGGCCCTCCCCTCCCTCGCATAGGCAAACTCGAAACCCAGGAAGACCGCGTCCAGGCGTCGTACGAGCCCCACACCCCCGTCCAGAAGGCCGAACTGCTCTGGACGGCCGACCTCGGCAAATGGTCAGACCGAAAATGGGAGTCGAAGGCGGCCGAAATCGACCAGGCGGCCAAGCGCGTCTCCGCGCCTGTGCCGACCGGAGCCCGAGTCTACTTCCTGAACCTGTACGACGACCAGGGACGCGTCGTCAGCACGGAGCACGCGGAGGCACCCTAATCCAGGTCCTTGCCACACGGGTCCTTCAATGCCGTGCCGACGCCCGACCAGGTCTTATCGACCCGGGAATCTGCCCTCTTCGATGAGCGCCTCGCGAGCGGCTACCATGTCTGGGTCATTGATCGCGAGAACCTCGATGGTGGTACGACCGATGGGAGTGCGCCCCTTGAGCACGGCTCCCGTCCAGGCGAAATGCTCGCGCCAGCGGTGAATACGGGGATGATAAAGCCGTGTAAATTCGCCCGTGCTGGGATCTAGCCCGGCGATATTCGGCCCCTTGTGGGCGTTGCAGTGAGGGCAGCTTTGCGCGAGGTTGTCAGCCTCGGTCGCGCCGCCGTGCTGCCGGGCGATGATATGGTCGATGGGGAAGGTGAATTCAGAGGCAAAGCGGGGGAGCCGGCAGTATTCGCAGCGTCCTCTCGCACGTCGCCGAACGCGACGTTCCAGTGTGGGCGTCATGCTTTAGGACTTCAGCCCGGCGCGCTTAAGCGAGAGCCGAGCCTTCGACTTGAGCACAGAGAGAAAGGCGTCGGCGCGAAGGTATTCGTCAAGCTCGGCCCGCTCGTCCGCAGTGAGTCCAGCCTCCTGATTCTTCGCGAGCAAAGCGGCCACTCGCTCCTTGTCCTCTTCCGGAAACGTAAACTTCAGGATCGAGCGGGCGGCCTCCGGGTGCAAAGACGGGTCGTCGGGGTTGATGACCCGGCCGAGGATGGCCGCTCCGTTCTTCGATGATGTGCCGACGAGTCCTGTTGACATACCCCAATATTAGCACGGCGACTGGAGCGTATCCATGCCGGCCAGCCGTCGGACCAACGCTGCTACCCCTCACACATGCGACTTCATCAGTTCACGGCTTTTCCGCGTTGATCCAGACGGGCTGGGTGAAGGCCCCGTCGCCGGCGACGTCCCATGCCTCGAATCTCGCCCAGGTGCAGTTCTTGAGGTCGATTGGGATGCGAAGCTTGCGGGAGCCGAATTCCTCGGTGTCTGTGAGGTCGATGTGCTGGCGGAAGATGCGCCGGCCCTCGCCGGAGACGACCTCGGCGAAGGCCATGGGGAAGGTCCATTCCAGGGTCGCTTCCAGCATGACGGGCCCGTCGCCGATGGGTCCGAGGGTCTGGCCTGAGGGCTTGCCGCCGATGGTGAGATCCGGGATCAGGACCTCGCCCGTGGTGGTGAAGAACCGACCGCCGCGGAGGACGTCAAGCACCGGCTTCCAGCCGTCGGCGAAACGCGGCGAGGCGTCGAGCTTGAGGTAATTGATGTTCATGTGCGCGTAGGTTTCGTAGTCGGGCTCCATGCGGAACAGGTCCGCCTCGCCGAGGACCTGTTTCCGCGCGTCCCAGTTCTCCATGTCGTCGAGCAGGTCGAGCACGCGCCAGCCGAGGGTGGGCCGCGATAGGTCGGCCTGCATCGCCTTCCAGGCGGCGCCGAGGAAATGCTCGGAGCGGAAGAAGTCGCGGTCCTTGTACTTGTCGGGGAAGCCGATGGCCCCCTTGATCCGGGGATGGGCCGTCCACATCAGGCCGTCTTCCAACTCCATCAACCGGAGGACGTCGTCCGCGCTGCCGACTCGGTAGACCTTGCCGTAGCCCTCGACCTCCTCCACGAACGGCTGGCCGTCCTGACGGTTCAGCACCCAGTAGACCGGCTTCGGGAAGAAGCTCAGCCAATGTCCGCCCAGGTGGACGTTCGGCTCCTCGCCCGGCAGAACGAGCAACCCCTTCTCGGAGAGGCGGGCGCATTCCTCGTGCAGGAGCTTCAACTGCGGGAGCCGTTCGGCGTCGCCGAGCTTCGGGGTCTGGCCGTTGTGGAATTCGGCGAGGTGGACGATGTCGACCCCACGGGCCTTGAACGTCTCGACGAGTCCCGGCGTTTCGAGTTCGCGTGGGAGGCCCGTCGTCCCCTGATCCTTCTGCCGGCGAAGGTATTCGAGAGTGTGCTCGATGTGATAGTGGCTGGTGAACGTCTGATAGCCCGCCAGCACCTTGTATCGGTCGCCTCGCGTGTACTTCGCGACGGCGTCGAGAGCTCTGCGACCGTCGCCCGACGACACCAGCAGGTAGACGCCCAGGTGCTGCTCCGTCCCGGGAGGCGCATTGAACCAGGGGACGAATCGCTTATCCCCAGTAATGGATTGGCGGATCCCGATGCCGTACCCGCTGGTAGAGCCGCCGTAGTCTCGGCCATGCCAGACGAATTTCAGGTTGAACGCCTCGTCCTGGGGGTAGAAGAAGCGATGCGGCTCCGGGAAAACGGCGAGCGCCCCGCCGCTTGACTCGGCCGCGACGGACCGGCCGGCGACCGCGAGAGGAGTCGCCGGAGAGTTCGGATCGACCGCAGCCTTCTTCGGGGCGCGCAACGCATCGTTCCAGACGATCGCCTCCCATCCCGGACTCGCGCCCGCGAAGCCGACATCGTAGACGATCGCCCGTCCGTCCTCCTGCGTGGCGACGACCGCTTCCGCCCGGATCAAGGGACTGTTGCGGTAGAACGTGAACCGAAGGTCCCCGCGAAACGACGCGGCGGAGACCTCGGCGATGCTCACGGTGGTCCTGGAGCCCAGGCTACTCACGACCGCCCGTCGCTTCCCCAGCACGACGGGATAGGTCTGGTGTGGACGCAGAGGAGGGTTGTCGAAGAACGCGACCCACCCAGCCGGGTTCTTCAGATCGCGGCTCCCCACGGTCAGAGTCATCACCGGGTTCAAGCCCGTCGCGACCGGCTTCACGCTCCCTTTTGCCGCTGTCGTCCCGAGCGATTCGATGAGGGGCTTCGCGGGATCGAGGCTGAAGACCGCCGAACCACTCTCGCCGTTGGAGATCGGCCAGGTCACTCGCACACGGTGGTCAGCCTCTTCAACCTGGACGCCCGAGTCGACGGCCCAGGCCTTCGGGAGGTCCAGCCAAAGCGAGCCGACGATGCAGGCCGTCCCGATCAATCGAAGTGTTCGCGTCATCTTCAACCTCTCGGCATTCGGAGTTCATCGCGCGAGGTCATCAACGCCCCGACTCGGCCAGCCACCGTTCCATCGGCGGTCGGCGCGAGGGATCGGCTGCGGCCGATTCGCAGGCAAGGGCGATCGAAAGGAGGGTCGACTCGTCGTACAGGCGGCCTGTCAAGGTGAGGAGACGGGGGGTGGGACGTCCGTCGCGGTCGGTCAGGCCGATGGGAAAGATGACCGAAGGATGGCCGGTGAGGTTGGTGATCGTCAGGTCGGGACTCCCCCAGGCGAGGAAGGCGTCGACCTTCTCGAAGAGCTTGGCCATGTCGTTCATGAGGAGCGTCCGCACCCGCGCCGCGCGGAGGTACTCGACGGCCGGCGTGAGCTGGCCGACGCGGAACGTCTCGGGCCACTCGTTAAGGCCCTCGGTGACGTGCCCGCGCGTCAGGCCGTCAAAGACGGCGGCGGCCTCGGTTCCTAGCATCAGGGAGATTGCCGAGGCCGGGTACCGCGTGGGCAGCTCGATGGGAACCGTCTCGATGCCGACGCCTCGCAGCAGGGCCACCTCTGGGCGATCGTCAACGGGTCGATCCTGGAGGGCGGGGACGCCGACCTTGATCCGGGAGAGATCGACGGCCGGCGGCCACGCGAACGGTTGGTCGACGGCCGTGGGGTCAAGGCCGTCGTGACCGTGGATCGCGTCAAGGATCAGAGCGCAGTCTTCCACCGAGCGGGTGATCGGCCCAAGCTTGTCCATCGTCCACGAAAGCGACATGCAGCCGTGGCGACTCACCCTTCCGAACGTCGGTCGGAGCCCCGTGCAGCCGCAAGCCCGGCACGGTGAGATGATGCTGCCGAGCGTCTCACTGCCGATGGCGAAACCGACCAGCCCGGCCGCCGCCGCCGAGGCCGAGCCGGCCGACGACCCGCTCGATCCCCGACGCGGATCCCAGGGGCTCCGGGTCATGCCGCCGTGCCAGCGGTCGCCCATCGCCAGAGCCCCCATGCTCAGCTTGGCGACCAGCACGGCCCCCGCCTCTTCCAGCCGCGCGGCGACCGTCGCCTTGCGGTCGATCACGCGGTCCTTGAACTGCGGCGCCCCCCAGGTCGTCGGATATCCCGGATAGGCGATCAGGTCCTTCGCGCCCCACGGAATCCCGTGCAAGGGGCCTCGATACTTACCCGCGGCGATCTCGGCGTCGGCCGCCTCGGCCTGCTTGAGCGCGAGCTCTTCCGTCAGGGTGACGACGCACTTCAGCAGCGGGTCGAAGCGGCGGAGCCGCGACAGGTAGAGCTTCGTCAACTCCACCGACGAGACCTTGCGGGCGCGAACCAACTCGGCAAGCTTCGCGACAGGGAGAAACGCGAGATCCTCCTCGGACGTCGGCCGCTCGATCGTCGCCGAGGCGATGGGGCGGGCCTGGTTGCGCGTGACTCCCTCAGCCGGCTTAAGCCCCGGCGCGGGGTTGAACTGGATGGCGGGGCTGACGTCGTAGTCGACGTCGACCTTGCGGAGAGCCTCGAAACGGGCGAGGCTGCCACGGGCGGATCGGGCCACCTGCTCGCGCTCGGCGTCGGTGAATGTAACGCCCGCGATCCACTCGGCGGCGCGGACCATTTCGGGAGTCACGTCGGCGGCCTGGGCGGCCTCTGCTGCGAGCGCCCGATGGAAGACGGGACCGCCGATTCCCAGTCCCGCCAGCCCTTTCAGGACGGCCCGACGGCGCTGGAGGGGGATTGAGCCGGCTTCGGGGTCGTTCTCCGCCAGATCCATGATCGCGTCTCCTCCGAATCGGTCTCTACCAGCGTTTGCGGCCCTCGCGGAGGCAACGGACGACCTCGTTGTCGCGCCAGTCCCAGAGTCGCTCGTGGTTGAGGTCGACGGTGGCCGGGGCCAGGTTCCAGGAACTTGGATAACAGAACGCGCCGATCGCCTGGATGGCGATCGACCAGACGATGACGACCGCGAACGGAACGAGCAGCCAGCGGCTCCGGCTCCAGGCCCAATCCAGCGCGAAGGCGAGCAGGATGGCGAAGAGCGGCGTCACCTCGGTCCAGTAGCGCGGGCCGAACGAGAAGCCGGCCCACCAGACCGAATACTTGGAGATCAGCAGACCGAACGGGATCAGCGCCCAAAGCATCCAGACGACGGCCGGAAACGCGGCCAGCCGGCGAGCCGTGGCGGGGATCGCCAGCAGCGCGAGCGCAACCCAGGGCGAGAAGACGAACAGCCCTCGCGCCGGGCTGAAGAGCGTGCCGGCGGCGCCGTCGAGGATGTTCCCCGTCCAGACGCCCTCGACTCCGTGAAGCCGGGGGTGGAACGCTTCAAGCTGGGCCTGGCCCCCCTCCAACGACCTGAAATACCAGAGGTTGTACCCCAGCAAGGCGGCGGCGATCGGGATCACCGGGATCAAGAACCAGATGAAATCCCTGGGGCGGGCCTTCAGCACCCAGAGCGCGACCGCCACGGAAAAGACGACGTCGACCAGGCGGATCGCCGTCAGAGACGCGGCGGTCAGACCGGCCGCCGCCAACCGCCAGCGCGAGACCTTCCCCGGCGAGAGCAGCCGCACCAGCACGATCAACGCCAGCGCCGCCGGGCCGTGCGCCCACAACTCCTGACTCCCCACCACCCAGAGATCCGACCCCAGCGCCGCCGCCAGGGCGGTCGGCACGGCGACGCGTCTCAGGCCGTGGCGATCCAGAACCTGGATCAGCACCACGGAGATCAGGGCGGCGATCGCCGCCGCGGCGTTTTTGGAGAACCGCCCGCAATAGCCGGCGACCAGGAAGGGGTCGTTCCGCCATCCCGGCCAGGCCCAATCCACAAACCACATCTGCACCAGGTAAAACGGCGCGGCGATGATCGCTGGGGCGACGGGGTGGCGCGAGAGGATCCGCCCGTTCATGAAGGCGACCTCGTCCTCCCGAGCGCCCTGAAGATCCCAGTACCACTTGAATTGATCGAGGAACGGACCGTCGCCAACGACGAAGGTGTAAGCCAGAAGCTGGTTGGGTCCCGTGTCGTCCGCCGCCAAGATCCCCCGACGGTTGCACGAGTAAATCGCCAGTACCAGCAGTCCGAAGAGCCACGGCCGCATCCCGTCGACCCAGCGACGGGACGCGGTCGGGGCGGGCTCCGAACTCCCGGAAGTCTCTTCGGTCATGACGATCATCCCCGAGAGGAAGTCACACCTTCGCGGCGGGCTCGAACAGCCGGGCCTCCTTGCGAACGATCTTGTCGGTGATCGTGTAGGTCTGGCCGGGCTCGCGTTCGGGAAGCTCGTACATGATCTCGAGCATCAGGTTTTCCATGATCGATCGCAACGCCCGCGCGCCGGTGCCCCGCGCCTTGGCCAGCAGAGCGATTTCGTGGATGGCCTCGGGGGTGAATTCGAGCTTCGCGTCGTCGAGGTGGAAGAGGACGCGGTACTGCTTGCTCAGCGAGTCCCGAGGTTCCACGAGGATCTTCTCGAGGTCCTCGACCGAAAGCTGGTCAAGCGTCGCGATGATCGGCAGTCGGCCGACGAGTTCGGGGATCATGCCGAAGCGTTCGAGATCCTCGGGCGTGACCTGGGCGACCAACTCGTTGCGTTCGAGTTCGCGGTCGGTGGCCTCCTCGCCGCGGCCGAAGCCGATCATCTTGCGGCCCAACCGCTTGGCGATGATCTCCTCAAGCCCGACGAACGTGCCGCCGCAGATGAAGAGGATGTCGGTGGTATTGACCTGGAGATACTGCTGCTCCGGATGCTTGCGGCCCCCCTGGGGCGGGACGTTGGCCGTCGTCCCTTCCAGGAGCTTCAGCAGAGCCTGCTGGACTCCCTCGCCAGAGACGTCGCGCGTGATGGAGACGTTCTGGCTGGTCTTGCCGATCTTGTCGATCTCGTCGATGTAGATGATCCCCTTCTCGGCCGCGGCGATGTCGTAATCGGCCGCCATGACGAGCTTGAGGATCAGATTCTCCACGTCCTCGCCGACGTAACCGGCCTCGGTCAGCGTGGTGGCGTCGCCGATGGCGAAAGGAACGTGCAGCCGACGGGCGAGCGTCTGGGCCAGGGCCGTCTTGCCGCAGCCGGTGGGGCCGATCAGGAGGACGTTGCTCTTGGCGACCTCGACGTCTTGCAGGTCGGGGTCGGTGATCTCGCGGCCCAGAACTCGCTTGTAGTGGTTGACGACGGCGACAGCCAGGGTCTTCTTGACGTTCTCCTGGCCGATGATGTAGTCGTCAAGATGAGCGACGAGTTCGCGGGGCGTGGGGACCTTGTCGATCTGGATCTTGGCCCGGTCGTGTTGCTGAAAGATCCCGTCGCAAACGTCGACGCAGTTGGAGCAGATGTGAGAGATCGGCCGGCCCGGCACGATCGGCTGGAGGGCCTTCCCCTCGATCATCGGCCCAGCCTCGGAGGCGGGGCGTCCGCAGAAGTCGCAGGCCAGTTGTGCAGGCGTGCTGCCGTCGCTCATGTCGTCGAACTCTTTCCTTGCAGGTAGTCGAGCGTTTTCCGGGGGGAGATTGTCTCATATCCGCCCCGGTTCCTCCTAGAGGAGGAGTCGGCAGGTCCAGCGAACCCGCCCTGCGCTCCCGGGAGAACATCCGTGCCGAATAACGACGATTCGGATCTGGCCGTCGGCCTGCGGGCCCTCCGCGAGGGGTTCGTAGACACCGAGGCGCTCCTGGCCGCCTTCGAAGCCTGGGAACGCGAGCCCGGCGCGACGATGGCCGAGATCCTCCGACGACGGACGCGGCTGACCCCGGCTCAGCTCGCCCGTCTCGCGGAGCCCTCGTCGGCTCCCGTGTCGACCGAGACCGTCGCCTACACCGGCCCGCCGATCGAAGCGGGCGGCGACGTCCCCGAAACGCCGACGCCCACGCCCGCGACCGGCCGATACCGCGTCGGCAAGCTCCACGCGCAGGGGGGCCTGGGAGTGGTCTTCGAAGCCCTCGACCTGGAGTTGGACCGGAAGGTGGCCCTGAAGGAGTTGCAGCCCCGCCACGCGCACGACGAGATCTGCCAGCTCCGATTCCTCCAGGAGGCCGAGATCACCGGCCGGCTGGAACACCCCGGCGTCGTGCCGGTCTACGGACTGGGGCGGCACGCCGACGGTCGGCCCTACTACGCGATGCGGCTCGTGGAGGGGGAGACCTTCCATGCGGCCGTCGTCCGCTTCCACCGAGCCGCTCGTGGGGAGCCGAGGGAAGGGCGCGAGTTGACCTTCCGCCGCCTCTTGCGGAGCGTCGTCGAGGTCTGCTACGCCCTGGGATACGCTCACAGCCGAGGCGTCGTCCACCGCGACGTCAAACCCGAGAACATCATGCTCGGCCGCTTCGGCGAAACGCTCCTGCTGGACTGGGGCATCGCCAAGACGCTCGACTCGCGGGCTCCGGACGCGTCCCCTCCCCTGCCCCTTTTCGACCATGATCCCCGCGCCCTGCCGTACATGACCCGTCCCGGCTCGGCGATCGGCACCCCCGCTTACATGAGTCCCGAGCAGGCGGCCGGGGACGTGGATCGGATCGGTCCGGCGAGCGACGTCTACGGCGTCGGCGCGACCTTGTACTTCTTGCTCGTCGGCCGGCCGCCATTCGTCGGCGAAGATCTCGGCGAGATGCTTGAGCAGGTCAGCCGAGGAGTCTTTCCCTCCCCCCGCCGCGAGCGCAAGGACGTCGACGCCGAACTAGAGGCGATCTGCCTCAAGGCGATGGCTGTACGTCCAACCGATCGCTACGCCTCGCCGCTGGCGATGGCCGACGCCCTGGAAAGCTGGCTGGCGGCGATCCGCTTCCGCGACGAACAACAGGAGGCGCTCGAGGCGGTCCGCGAATCCCAGGCCCGGCTGGCCGTCGAAAGGGCCTCGACGTGCTTCCACCGCGGCCGAGACGGCGAGGGGATGCTCTGGCTGGCCAGGGCGCTCGAACGGGGCCCCACCGACCGCGACCGTGGCATTCGCACCAGCCTCTCCGCCTGGCACCGCCGCGACAAGATGGTCGAAAGGACGATCGCGCACGTCGGCGAGGTCCACATCCTCCGGTTCAGCCCCGACGGCAAACGTCTGGCGACCGCTTCGGCGGACGGAGTGGTCCGGATCTGGGACGTCTCACGATCCACGCCCCTGGGAACTCCGATGGTCCACCCCTGCCCGGTCCGGGCGATGGAGTTCTCGCCCGACGGACGACGCCTGGCCACCGGCTGCGAGGGGGGCGTCGTCCGGCGCTGGGACGGCCTTTCCGGCGAGCCCCAGACCGAATCGTCGGCCATGGGCGCGGGGGTCGTCCATCTGTATTCCGGCGGCGACGGCTCGTGCCTGGCCGTGCTGGATCGGGAGGCTCGGGGATGGCTCCGCGACGTGGACGCAAATCTCGCCGTGGCGGAGGATCCACGGCCGCTGCTGGGCTCGGCTCGAGAATTGACGGCGCTCGGAGGGTCTCTCCTCGCGTTGGCGACCGGCGACGGCGAGGTGTGGGCCTGGGATCTCCTGACCCGCCGCCGGAGCGAACGTCCGCTGGTCCACGCCGAGACCGTCACCGCGATCGCCGCATCATCGGCGGGCGATCGCGTCCTGACCTGTTCCCACGACGGGTTGATCCGGCTCTGGAACCTGTTCGATGGGAGCACCCTCTTCGAGATCCCCTGCCACGACGAAATCGCCTGGGTCGGGTTCAGCCCCTCCGGAGAGACCTTCGCGACGGCGTCGAAGCTTGGCGAGGCCAGGCTGCACTCGGCCCGCGATGGATCGCCGCTCGGTGAGCCGTTCGTCCATGACGGACGGGACGTCTCCCCCGTCTTCCATCCGGAGGGATCACTGGTCGCCTCGCGCGGCCGAGACGGCTCGGCCCGCCTGTGGGACGCCGCATCGGGCCTGGCGGTGGGGCCGTCGATGTCTCAGGGGGGGCGAACGCTGGCCCTCGCCTTCGCCCCCGACGGCCGTCGGCTGGCCGTTGCCGGCTCGGACGGGTCAGTCAGGCTCCGTAAAGTCCCCGAACCCGCCCCGGGCGACGTGGAGCGGATCGGCTGCTGGGTCCGGGTCGCCGTCGACCTGGATTTCGAGGGCGAGGTCGTTCGCCCGCTCGACGCTCTCGCCGGCTGGGAGATGCGCCGGCGGTTGCATGAGATGGGCGGGCCGCCGGTCAAATAGGCGGGGGGTCTTGGAGGATTCTGCAAAATATCGACCGGCCGGCGGCGAATCGGTCATCGACAGAGCGCCTCGAAACCGTCCCCCACCCCTCCATGAGGGTAGTCGCATGCAGCACGTCGAAGTCGCGGGGAGCCTGCTCAACGTCCTCCCCTGGTTCGCCTGGATCGCGTTGGTCGCCATCCTTTCCGGGGCGGTGAGCGGCATCGTCAAGATGATTATCACGCACCGCGAGCGGATGGCCATGATCCGCTGCGGCATGGACCCCGACGCCCCCCACCGTAAGCCGGTCTACGAGGACGCCGAGATCTGATGCGGACGGCCCGTTCGTCAACGGCGACGGGCGTCCCCCTGAGCCTGCGAGGCGTCCGCCATCACGACCGGCCGGCCTTCGGAGGCGTCCGGGCGGCGATTCTGGGCGACGAACGTCCGGAACTGGGCGCGGGTCTCCGGCGTGGCCTCGGGCTCGCGATTGGCGACCTCGGTGGCCCAGTTCGGGTAGCTGACCACCAACCGCGTCATCAGCGAGATGAACTGGCCGGCTTCTTTCACCTGGTCGTCCAGCAGCCGCTCGACCACCGGACGGAAGGTCCGAGCCAGAGTCTTCCAGCCCTTGGAGTCGACCTTCACGAACGCCTCGACGTCGTGCTGGATGTACGGCTCCTTGTTGACCTCGCGGTAGTAGCCCGCACGCAGGATCAGGACGACCCGGGCGTCGATCCGGGTTGAGCCTCGCGTGCCGCCGACGTAGGCCAGGTTGGCCAGGACGACGTGGATCTTGGGCGACCGCAACACGTACTGCCATGCCGCCGAGGAGCCCGACCCGTCCTCGCCGGTGTAGCTGTCGGGTCCAGTCCGCTTGATCCGGACCGGGTTGTCCGCGAGATCCTTCCACAGAGCCAGCGTGATGGCCGGCTCGTTGACCAGCGAGAGATAGAGCGAGGGATCGCAGGGGAACGCCTCGGAGTCCCCTCGGCGATGGAAGGTGTGATCCCGGATGACCTCGCTGATCGACTCGCGGAACTCCGCCGGGATCTGCTCGAGCGGAACCACCTGGGAGGGCTCGGTCCGACTCCAGCCAATCCCTGCCCCCGTCGCCGCGTGCGTGAGGCCGATGGAGAGGGTCAACATCAACCCGACGGCCTTGCCGACCGCCGATCGCAAGCGATCGTCGCCAGTTCCGGTCATAGCGCGCTCCATCCTGTCTCGGCCGCCGCTCCCGCGTCGGCTACTCCTCGGGACTCCGTCCCCGAGTCTGCCTCTCCACACTCCTAGGGATCGGTCGATCGGCCCTGAATCCTGACCGGATCCCAAGCAAACCAGGTAATTTCCGCACCCCAAGAAAAACCAGGCAACTTAGGAAGACCCTAAGATCGCGTGAGGTCCCTGGGACATGTAGTCGGATCTCGCGCGCGTCGGCCGACGCGCGGCGAAACTGGAGGCGAAATCGAGATCGATCTTGCCGACGAGGCGTTTGTCACTAAGATCCACGCCCATCACTTGGAGCGCGCGATCGGCGCGGGAATCACGGACAGGTTCCGACAAAAGGCAAGGAGGCCGACATGCCACAGCGAAGCGGGGCTGGACTTTGGATCAGAGGCGGTCTGGCCGTCGTTGCGGCCGGTGCGGGCCTGGTTTTCACGGCGAGCGGTTGCGGCTCGGCGAGCGACCCGAAGTCCGCCGCCACGACGTCGCCGACGAAGACGTACAGCGACTCCAACTCGGTTGAGGAGTTGGCGGCCGGTCTTCGTGAGGGCGACGCCCGAGCGCTGGAAGAGACGCAGAAGCGAGTGGCCGGCAAGGCTGACGCGCCTCGCGCCGCCGTGGCCGATACTGAGATCGGCGGATTTCTCGACCTGATCTCGGGGATCCGAGCCGGCTTCTTGAAGTTCCCGCCCGCCGGCCGAGGCGCTGCCACGGTCGTCGCCGGGACGATGATCGAGCGGTTCGGCGCCGATCCGGCCCCGGCTCGGTTCATGGAATCGTTGAAGCCGATTCACGACATCTACAACGCGGCCCTGTCCGACTCCAATCCGGACGTCCGCTTTGCAGCCCTGGGCCAGACGAGCAAGTTCTGGTCGTGGATTCCGGGGCGGACTCTCTCACAGGAAGACGAGAACTCCGTCGCCGTCTGGAAGGAGAATCTCCACAAGCCGGTCGTCCGCTGCCTGGCCTCCAATGACGTCCGCACCCGCGCCGCGGCGGTTTACTCGCTCGGCTTCCTGCCGATTGACTCGGCCGCCGCGCCGGCCCTGGCGCACCTGGACGACCCGGCCGTGGAAGTCCGTCGCCAGACGATCCTCTCCTTCGCCTCCCGTCCCACGCTGCTGAGCGAAGACCTTTTGCTCCAGCGGATCCACGACAGCGACGGCCCGATCAGCAGCGCCTCGATCTCGGCTCTGAAGCTCCGGGGTCTGAGCCAGGAGCAGATCAGTCTGGGCGGCTTGATGACCAGCCCCCGCGCTGACCAGCGAGCCTCGGTGGTGGCCCTGGTCAAGGACCGCACCGACATCGATCCCGTGATCTGGCTGCTGCGGCTCTCGCACGACGCCGACCATTCGGTCCGGATGCAGGCCGTTCAGGCTCTCGGCGAGCGGAAGACCGAGGACCCCGCGGTGAAGCGACGAATTGTTGAGATGGCCAAGTCGGACGCCTCGTCCGACGTCCGAGAAGCCGCCGCCAAGCTCATGCCCTCGAACGAGGAGACGACCGCCTCGCTCCCGCCGCTGCCGGGCTCGACGCTGTTGAACCCCAAGGCGAACTGAACCTGAACCGGGGTCGGAAAACAAACCACACCGGCGCGGTCCCCTTACACGAGCGGGCCGCGCCGTCGGCTTTTCGAAATCAAATCGATCGGACCAAACTCACGGCATGGGCCTGGAGATCGCGATCCAACTCGTTGAGATCGCCGAGGAATTGCTTGGCATCGTCGAGGCGGTGGTCGGGTTTCGTACGT
The DNA here is from genome assembly GCF_011065895.1 of Paludisphaera rhizosphaerae. Lineage (NCBI taxonomy): Bacteria > Pseudomonadati > Planctomycetota > Planctomycetia > Isosphaerales > Isosphaeraceae > Paludisphaera > Paludisphaera rhizosphaerae. Next base: position 22,572 of record NZ_JAALCR010000031.1, read on the forward strand.
GACCGCACGGCCTTGAGGTACTCGCGGAAGCCGACGATCCGGTCCTTGTCGTGAAGCAGCAGGTGCGCCAGAGCCCACGATTCGGCGTATGCGAGCATCACACGGCCGAAGGAGCCGGACCGGAGAATCACGTCGGCGGCGAGAAGTTCGCGGGCCGGGATCCAGGGGATGCTGCGGCGGAGCTTGGCCAGATCGTCGGCCCGTTGCAGGTTCATCCGGCCGAGTTCGCTGGGACCGATCACCTTGCGCGGTTCCCCGTAGGTTCCCAGTCCCTCGATCACCGCGAGCGGCACGTCGGCTGCCCTGTCGAGCAACCCCGTGTTGAAGGTCAACTGGTGGGTCCCCTCGTGGGAGACGGTCTGGACGTTCTTGCTGGCCGCTCGGCTGGCCATGGGAACGTTCCGCCAGTCAAAGACGCTCAGGATGTTGGTCGTCTTGTCATACATCCCGACCGGCTGGGGACCGCCCTCCATCAGCGACGGCATCTTGTGAAAGCGACCGAACGAACGATCGTCGCGGAAGGCGACCACAATCAACGGCTTCGTCGGTTCGTGGACGTCAAAGCCTCGGTCCTTGAAGTGCTGGAGATACTCCAGCAACAGCATCTCGCAGTCCGTAAGGCTCGACCTCATGAACGACTCGGCGGCGTCGCCGATCGCCAGGTAGTGGTTCGATCGCAGCTTTCTCGGCTCGCCCAGCCCGGCCTCACGGACATTGCGGACGATCTCGTCGGGATCGACGTCGCGGACGACCAGAGGCGTCGACGTTGACGGGGCAACGTCCTGGAAGGCGGCCAAGGTGCGTCCGACGCACCCACACCCAAGTACGCCCGCAGCCGTCGCGCGGAGCCAGCCCCGCCTGTCAATTCCTCCGTCGTTCACTCTGGTCGCCATGCCCGCTCTCCTGCATTGCCGTGCATCCGCATCCAGATCCAGCCCTTTTATCTTTCTTCATCATAGGGCGCGGCCTTCCAGGAAATCGTCGAGAACGGGCTCGAGCGTGCGACGAATCCGCAAAGGCCGACTGTACGCCAGGTCGACCCGACGGGACGGTTCGATTAGCATCGGGTGGATCGACCGCCGGACGCGGCGATCGATGGAATGAGCCGCTCGTTTCGCAAGGAGTCGGGCATGCCGAGCATTCTGGCCCTCATCATCTGCTTCGGGGCCTTCGCCGCGGAGGAGCCTCCCCCGAAAGCCCCGGAAGCGCGTTCTCTGTTCGACGGGGCGACTCTGGAAGGCTGGGAAAAGACGGACTATTACAAGGCCCAGACGCTCAATGTCCGAGTGGCCGACGGTGCGATCGTGCTCCCAGTGGGCGACTCGCTCTCGGGCGTGACGACGACACGCAAGGACTTGCCGACCGCCGACTACGAGCTCTCTTACGAGGCCATGCGGACTGAAGGGAACGATTTCTTCGCCGCCGCAACGTTCCCCGTTCGCGACGGCTTCCTCACGTTCGTCAACGGCGGCTGGGGCGGGAATATTACCGGCCTGTCCTGCCTTGACGGCGCGGACGCCTCGGAGAACGAGACGACCACCGGATTCACCTACAAGGACAAGACCTGGTACCGCTTCCGCATCCGCGTCACGGCCGACGCCGTTCGATGCTGGATCGACGACAAGGAGATCGTGAAGGTCGACGTCCGGAACCGCGAACTCTCGACGCGGATCCAGGTCCGAGCCAGCGAGCCGATGGGCTTCTCCGCGTGGGATTCCGCCGGCCTCGTCCGCAAAATCGCGATCCGACCGCTGACGAAGGCTGAAGTCGCCGCCAATCACGTCGGCGAGCCCTGAGGTTCAGCCCATGGCCGAGGAAGACCGTGGATCAGTCACCCACTGGCTGGGCGATCTGAAGGTAGGCGATCTGGCGGCCGCGCAGCCGCTCTGGGAACGCTACTTCGGCAAGCTCGTCGTGCTCGCCCGCGCCAAGCTCAAGGGCCTGCACAAGACGGGCGCCGAGGGCGATGAAGAGGACGCCGCGCTCTCGGCGTTCAACAGCTTCTGCGCCGGGGCGGCGGGCGGGAAGTTCCCCAAGCTCGACGACCGCGAGGACCTCTGGAAGCTGCTCGTCGTCATCACGGCGCGGAAGGCGTTCGCCCAGGTGGGACGCGAACGCCGCCTGAAACGGGGCGGCGGCCGGCGTTCAAGCGACGCCGACCGCGATCCCAAAGGTCTGGATCTCCTGGCCGGCTCCGAGCCCACCCCCGAGTTCGCCGCGATGGTCGCCGAGGAGTTTCAGCGCCTGCTCGACGCCCTGGAGGACGACGGTCTCCGCGAGGTCGCTCTGCGTCGGATGGAAGGATACACCTGCGACGAGATCGCCGAGCGACTCGGTTGCGCGCGGCGGACCGTGGCCCGACGGCTCGACCTGATCCGCAAAACCTGGTCTCACGGCGAGGACGAACCCGGATGGTGAACCGTCAGTCGGCCCATGTCGACGGCCCGGAATCCCTGGCCGCCGCGCGACGAGTCCACGCCGCCTGCGAGCGTTTTGAGACCGACTGGCGAGCCTCCGCACGCCCCCGAGTCGAGGACTATCTGGGCCCTCCCGACGACCCCGCTCGACCGAAGCTGATCGAAGAGCTCGCCGGTCTGGAAATCGAACTCCGGCGCGACCAGGGGGAGCATCCCTCCAGGCGCGAGTATCTCGAACGCTTCCCGTTCCAGGCCGACGTCGTCGCTCGTCTGTTCGGGCATGATCCCGCTGAGTCTGATACGGAATCACTCCTCTGTCCACCGACGCTGACGGACGAAGCGCCCCGGCCGATTTCTCCGTCATCGTCCGCGCCGCCCGCTCAGGGAGAACGGTTCGGGCGTTACGAATTGCTCTCCGAACTGGCCCGAGGCGGCATGGGGGTCGTCTACAAGGCCCGCGACACGATCCTCAACCGCGTCGTGGCGATCAAGATGATCCTCAGTGGGGCGATGGCCACCGACTCCGAACGCGAGCGGTTCCGCCGCGAGGCCGCCCTGGCCGCGAAGCTCGACCACCCCAACGTCGTGCCGATCTACGAGGTCGGCGAACAGGATGGGTTCCTGTACTTCACGATGCGGCTCATCGAGGGCGGCAGTCTGGCCGGCCGCATCCAGGACTATCGCGACGATCCCAACGCCGCGGCTCGATTGCTGGAAGTGCTTGCAAGGGCCGTCGAGTACGCCAACGGCCTGGGCTTCATCCACTGCGACCTGAAGCCGTCGAACATCCTCATCGACCGCGACGGCTCGCCCCAGATCACCGACTTCGGCCTGGCGCGCCACGCCGCCGAAGCGAGCGGCCTAACCGCTTCCGGCGCCGTCATGGGAACGCCCAGCTACATGGCTCCGGAACAGGCCTCGGGCGATCGCACAAACCTCGGCCCGACGACCGACGTTCACGGCCTGGGAGCGATCCTCTACGAACTCCTCGCCGGCCGGCCGCCGTTCCGGATGTCGACGACGATGGAAACGGTCATGCAGGCGATCTATTGCGACCCAACCCCTCCGCGAGAGCTTCGCCCGAGCGTACCTCGCGAGTTGGAGTTCATCTGCCTCAAGTGCCTTGAGAAAGCCCCCGCCGAGCGTTACGCCACGGCCGCCGCACTCGCCGACGACCTCACGCGATTCCTTCAGGGAGATGCGATCGACGCCTCCGGACCGTGGCAGAAACTCCGAAGGTGGGCGCGGAGGGAGCCTGAGATCGTCGCCCGTTTGTCAGGCCTGGGACTCGTCAGCATCCTGACCGAGTTGAACTACCGGTTCTTTACGCCCCACCCCGACGCCCGTGCCCACGCCTGGGTTCAGACGGTGCTCGGCCTCTGGGCCCTGCTGACCTTGCTGTTCCAGCAGTTGCACCGCCGCGGCTGGCAGTCCGATGCCCTCCGTGGGGGCTGGATCTTCGGCGACATGGCCTGCCTGACGATGCTCCTCTGGATCATGCGCGACCTGGATACGCCGCTGCTTGTCGGCTATCCGCTGATGATCGCCGCGTCGGGGCTCTGGTTCCGCGAGAGCCTGGTGTGGCTCACCGCGGCCCTGGCCATCGCCGGCTACGTTGCCCTGTATGCGTTGGCAGGCCTGCACTGGGATGCCACGACACCCGGCTGGTCCAGGCCCGACGCCCTTCCTTACGCCAACGTGTATCTGGCTTGTCTGGCGCTTACGGGCTACGTCGTCTCGCGGATGGTCAAGCGGATTCGGGCGATCAGTCAGTATTACGAGGTTCGCCGACAGGTCTGACCGGATCGACGTCCTGGACGATTCGGCTCGCCAGCTCGATATCCCGGCCGATCTGTTCCAGCAGATCGTTGAGCCCGGCAAAGGCGCGGGTGGGCCGGATCCGCTCCAGGAAATCGAGTTCGATGGTCCGGCCGTAGAGGTCCGCCTTGAAGTTGATCAGGTGGGCCTCGACCTTGAACCGCTGCTCGCCGAACGTCGGGTTGGGGCCGATGTTGCAGGCGGCGGCGTGGCGTTCGGGAGGGCCGCCGCAAGGGTCGGGAACGCGGGCCACGGCCGCGTAAACGCCCTCGGCGGGGATGAGGACGTCGATCTCCTCCAGGTTGGCCGTCGGCACGCCGATCCCCGCTCCCCGGCCGGCTCCGTGGGAGACGACGCCTCGGATCCGGTGCGGCCGGCCGAGCAGCCGGCGGGCCTCGGCTACGTCCCCTTCGGTCAAGTCCTGCCGGATTCGCGAGGAGGAGATCAGTCGGCCGCCGTCTGTGAGGGGCTCGGCGACGTGGAGCGACACTCCTGATTCCTCGCACCACTCGCCGAGGATCCGGACGTCCCCTCGTCGATCGCGGCCGAAGAAGAAGTTAGGCCCCTCGACCATCCCCCGAACGCCGAACTGGCGAATCACGACCTGCTCGAAGAACTCCCGCGCGGAAAGCCCGAGCAGCCAGGGACCGGTGTGAAAAACGGCGACCTCGTCGACGCCTGCCGCTTTCAACAACTCGATCTCACGTTCCATCCAGCTCAGCGGCTCCGGTGCCGCTTCGGGACGGAGAAGCACCGCCGGGTGGGGATTGAAGGTGACGGCTATCGCTGGAACGCCGGCGTCGCGGGCGCGCTGGACGAGTTCGGAGATCAGGCGGGCGTGGCCGCGATGGACGCCGTCGAAGTTGCCGATCGTGACAAACGCACTTCGCGCCCGGGCGGGGAAGTCATGGACGTTCTCGATCGTGATCACCGACGCGAATCCCCCGCCTTTGCCGAACCTCTCGAATTCTGGAACGTCCGCCTCGAAGGCCTCGTCCTTGAGAAATTATCACCGGGCCGGCTGGACTCGGTCAATCCGGTCAAAGCTCACGGATGTAGTCGGCGGCGAAGGAACGGACGTGCTTGCCGTTCAGAACGTGGAAGGTCCTCAGCCGCTCGATCATCTGACCGCTAAAGCGTTTGAGAGGAAGATGGACGATCTTTCGGCCGTAGGAACGAGCCAGTCGTCGCCAGGATGCCCAGGGCGGCCCCGGACTGACCACGGCGACGTGGCGGTCGCGGCTGTGGAGAAAGCCGGCGGCGAGCAGCCGCTCCTCCAGCGTGTCGAGCCGGGCGATCCGGGAATCGGTCCAGATCTCCGGAATCGGCCGCGCGGGAAAAAGGAAAAGAGCGCCGCCGTACTGGGCCTGAGCAATCCCGGGCCCGATCATGTTCTGGAAGGGGTCGGTGGCGTAGAAGGCCAGCGTCGATTCCTCGGAATGCTCGGCGTACCAGGTCGCTCGGTTGGTGTAGACCTTGGGGTCGGCGGGGACGTCGAAGAGGAAGACGACGACCTCGATCGAACCGCGTCCGGGGGGGACGACCTTCACGTAGACGTCGCCGGTGTGCCAGTTGCGGAGGGTCTCCCGGATGTCCAGGCCGTCGCGGACGCTCGTGGTGAACTTCTCCGACCGCGCCAGGTCCGCGCCGAGGATCGCCCGGGCCTGCTCTTTCACATGACGGTGGAAGCTCTCGATTCGATCGTCCTCCGGCGGCCACGAGCACATCCCGTAAGGATCCCAGCGCTGAAGCCATCGCTTCCGCTCCGGTTCCTGGGGCCGGGGACGCAGCCGGCAGGTGCGCCAGGTCGTCGCCTGGCCGGGGAGCCGGTTGACGACCGTCGCGAGCCCCCAGCCGGGAATGTCGGCGCGGCCGACTCCCATGCGAAACACCCCGGGATCGTCCTCGTCGCGGACGTCGGGGAGGGGCTCGGCATATGCGTACTCGCGAGCGGTTTCGGCGACGGCCAGGGCGAAGTCGTCGCCGGCCGTCTGTCTGGCGGCGGTGACCAGCGTGTAGAGGTCGGGCGTCAGTCGACGGTCGATGAGGGCGAGGTTCCGGACGTACCGCGAGAGCGTCGCCAGCAGCGAAGGCGTCACCCGCGCCGCAAGCTTCGGCCGGTCGCCGCGAAGGGACTCGCGAGCCTGGAGAATCAGTTCCTTGATCCCGTCGACCGAGAGATTGTCGTCGGGCGTGAGTTCCCGTCTCCCTCGTTCATACAACGCGGTGAGGAACGGCAACTCGCCGAGGAAGAATAGCAAGGTCCCGGGGTCGACGCGGTGGCTCGCGGTGGACTCGAAGACAGGTTCCGGCTCAGGCGCTTCGAGCTCACGACGGTAGGCGTCGCGGATCCAGGGCCAGTCGAGGATCGAGCAGACGAGAAGCGTCAACTTCCGCCTGCGCGAGATCTCGCGAAGGCGAGAGGCCATCCAGGCGATCCGCTCGGTTTGAAAGCCCTCGCTGGGCCTGGGAATCGCTGGCAAAAGAGCCGCGGAGAACCGCTCGACGGACACCCGTTTGAGGGCGTAGGGGTCTGGGAAAACTCCCTGCACGGCCTCGAACCGCGGAGAGTCCAGGTCGATGTACTCGCGTGGGATCCGCTCGCCGATCGCCGTCCGGATCGCCGCGACGACTCCCTGGCAGGGGTCGATCGGAACAAAGCTGAACCCCTCGTCGCCGACATCCTGCCGAACAACGGCCGAGATCTCCGGAAGCCGTTCGACAGCCTCCTCAACGTCCTCCTGAAAGGCCGGCGGCAACGGCACGGCCACAGCGTCATATGGCCGAGCAAGCAACTCCTCTCGGACGCGAATTGCGAAATCTCCCGAACCATGAACAATCGGTAAGACGCGGATCCCCGAAGCGATTGTCAGAAAATCGTCCGCAACGGCTTTCGGCATACGTCCCCCAGCGTGCTCGGCGCGGTTGGTCTGCGTCTCCACGGCCAGTCTACCAGGCCTCGCCGCGACGGGCGACGCAACCTGAGGTTGGTTGCGTCTACGTCCTTCCGAACAAAATTCAAACCGGCTGGGACGGCCTCCGGTGGAATGTCGCCTAGTGAGGTTGTGAGCCAGTGCCGAGGGCCGCGAACGAGCGGTCAGGCCCGGCCCACAAGGGAATCCGAAACGGCTTCCCGAGCTGTGAATCCTTCCCCCTTTTGGGGAGCGTCCCGACGTTCGGTCGGGGCCTCCACCTGTGCCGAAACTTAACAAAACGCAACCACGGGTTCGGTCTGCGCGCCCGGGTTGCTTGGTCGTGACCGTCCTGGCCGATGGACGTGACGCGCCGACGCCTGAGTGCGCCGTCGGTGCTCGTCGTCGGCCCGTCCTCGATTCCCGCGGAGCGTTCCGGCGATGGCCCAAGGCGAACTGATCCTCATGACCGGCGACGCCTCAGCCTCCAAGGGCAAGTCGCGGAGCGTCCGCCTGACCGCAGCGCCCGAATCGGCCGCTCTCGACCGCCGATTGGAGGACTGGATCACCCTCAACCTCGACCCCGAGGTCGAGCGGCCGGCCACGAACTTGTGGACGCAGTTGGTCGGCAATCTGCCGACGGCCCGCAAGAAGCCCCGCAGCGACGGGAAGCCTGAAAAAGGCTTCAAATCGCGGGGCGGCTGGGATCGGTTCAGCGTCGTCTACAAGCGGGGAGTGACCATCGTCCGACTCACCGACCGCAACCTCGTGCAACAGGCCGACATCAACGAACTGGCCGACGACCTGCGCGACCTGATCGAGGTCGGCAATCACCGGATGGTCCTGAACTTCTCCAAGGTCGAACGGCTGGGAAGCTGGATCGTTGCCGCCGTCGTCGACGCCCATCGTCGCTGCGAGGCCGTCAGCGGGGGTCGGCTGAAAGTCTGCCACCTGGAACCACAGCTTCGCGAAATCTTCAATCTGATCGGGATGGGTCGTCGGATCGTCGTCTGCCCCGATGAAGCCGCGGCGCTCGAAAGCCCCTGGCCTGGCTCCGCCCCGCGGTCGCTGCCGGTCGACATCATCGAGGCTCTTGCGGCTGCGTCCGCTCTGCCTCCCATCGGCGGCGGCGCCCCTGTCGACGCCTCCGGAAGCGCGGACAGCGGCGTGATGGAGTTGGAGCTCGGCCCCGAGCCCGAGTCCCGAAGGCCCATGCTCCTCCCCGGCGAGCGTGAGTCCCGTCCCGATCGTCCGCTCGACGGCAAGGTCTGGCTCCGCGTCGAATACGAAGGGTTCGAGGGCCGCATGCTGGCGATCAGCAAGAAGCGGTTCCTCATCGGCCGGGACCACGGCAGCCAACTGCGGCTGGGCTCCTCGAAGGTCAGCAAACGCCACGCGAGCATCGAAATCCGCGGCTCTCAGGTGTTCGTGCGAGACCTCGGCAGCACCAACGGCACCCAGGTCAACGGCGAAACCCTCCATGACGCCGAGGTCGAATTGCACACTCTCGACGAGGTGGTCGTCGGTCCGGCTCACTTCAAGATCTGGGTCGGCGTCACGCGGGAAGAGATGGAGCAACTCGGCGCGATCGAGCCCTCCTGGACGGCTCCGCCTGAACCCGTCGTCGAAGAAACGCCCCCACTCACCGAAGCTGCGCCGACCGACGAGGTCTCAACCTACGACCCCGAGGAGGCCGACCCGGCCTCGCGGATCAAGCACGAGGTCGTGCAGGACGTCCTGGTCGTGACGCCCGTGTTGACCGACCTCGACGATGAGGCGGCCAACGAAGCGCTCCGGCAGCGGCTGATCGACCTGGCCGCTCAGCCCGTGCCGCGGCGGGTCGTCCTGGACCTGGAATTCGTCGGCCGGATGTCGCGACGGACGATCGGAGTGATCCTGGCGCACCACCTCCGGCTGGAACAGGCGGGCGGCGGCGTTCGGGTCTGCGAAGCCCATCCCCGGATCATGGCGTTGCTGGACCAGGTCCGCTTCACCATGCTCGTCGACTGCTTCCCGGGCCGGGACGAAGCCGTCCTCGCCTCGTGGAACGCTCCGGTTCGTCCCGGCTCGAATTGAGCCGCCGAGCTTCGATCAGTCCTCGTCCTCCTCGTCATCCTCCTGGAGGTCGGGGTGGAGCGGATCGTCAGGGTCGAAGAAGAGATCGCCGAGCCCAAAGGGGGCGTGTGCGCTCTCCTGCGCCCGGCGCTTGCGACGCGAGAGGGCGTCGAGGTCGGCCGCCTCGTCGCCTAGCACCTTGGACAGCGCCTCGCGCCAGGCGGCGTCGCGGCCAAGGGGGTGCTCCCGGTCCTGGGCCATCCGCTTCAGCGCGAACCGGACGATGTTGATGCCGTCGCGCGGCGAGAAATCGAGCTTCAGCGCGTGGGCTTCCTGGAGGAACTCCACCGTGATCGCCAGCAGTTCGGGCTCGGCGAACGGGAGATGGTACTGGAGGATGGCCATTTCGTCGTCGCGGTCGGGGAAACCCAACTCCAGGGTCGGCTGGAGGCGAGAGAGGATATAGTCGGGAACCTCGTAGGTCGACTCGTCCTCGTTCATCGTGACACAAACGCGAAACTCCGGGTCGGCCGGGATGGTAATCCCTGCGACGATGCTCTCGACGTAGCGACGGTGATCGAGGAGTGGGGCGAGGCTCGCCCACGACTTCTCGTTCATCCGGTTCCCCTCGTCGAGCACGCAGACGCCGCCCGTGAGCATGGCCGTGACAAGGGGAGAGGCGTGATAGGCGATCTTGCCGCTCTCCGCAAGCACCGGCGTGACGATCAGATCCTCGGGGCGGGTGTCGGCCGTGCACTGGGAGATGTAGAGCGGCCGGCCGCGGAGCTTGGCAGCGGCCGTGGCGAGGGTCGTCTTACCGATCCCTGGCGGCCCGACCAGCCTGGGCGAGAGCGGACGATCCCGAGGGTCGACCGTCAGCCAGCAGGCCGAAAGTTGGCGCAAGACCTCGTCCTGGCCGATCCATCCTAGATCCGTGGAGGCAGGCTCGGCCAGGTGGAGCGTGACGCCGCCGATTTCCCGAGTCTTGTCGCCTGCGCTCATGATGATCAAATCCTTCCTCCACAGCTTTCGCTCGCCGACGCTCAACGACGGCATTAAGATTACACGCATGAACGAACCGGAGCCAACCCCGACTACAACCGAGGCCCCATCTCTCTCGCACCGACGCCGTTGGCGAAGGTCTCGAAGGTGGGCGATTACGTTCGTCGGACTGACGGCCGCGTGGCTGATGATCTCATTCGCCGTGGCATTCAAGCTAACGCAGCGGAAGCACGCTCCTTATCCCGAACCGCCGCCGCCCGTCTCGTGGGCGAAGTTCGAGGGGCTGCGGTTGAAGACAAACGACGGCCAGGAAATCGGCGGTTGGTTCGCCGACGGTCGCTCGGACGCACCGACTGTCCTTTTCCTCCACGGCAACGGCGGCGGGCGAAAGCACTGCCTGGGCCGCGCGGAAATCCTGGCGAAAGAACTGGGCTGCGCCTTGATGCTGATCTCGCTGCGGGCTCACGGCGATTCGACGGGAGACTTCAACGACATCGGCCTGAGCGCCCGTCGCGACGTCGTCGCCGCGGTCGACTTCCTCCGCGACCGGCGGCCGGGCCAGCCCGTCGTCGTCTTCGGCGTCTCGCTGGGCTCGGCCGCGGCGGCCTTCGCCGGGGGGGAACTCGGCGACGACGTGGACGGCTACGTCCTGGAAAGCCCCTATCAGGATCTCACGACGGCGGTTCGAAACCGCACTCGCGCCGCGTTGCCGACGCCCTTCGAGCAGATCGCCTACGCGGGCCTGCGATTCGCTGGGCTCTTTCTGCTGCCGCAACTTGACGAGATCGCGCCGGTGAAGGCGGTCGCCGCGATTCCGGAGCGCGTACCGATCCTCATCATGTCGGGCGAGGACGACGACCTGGCGACTCCGGCCGAAGCGAAGGCGATCTTCGATCAGGTCCGCACACACGCCCGGCTGGAAAGCTTCCCTCTGGCGAAGCACAACAACCTCGCCGAGGTCGACCCGGAGCGTTATCGTCGGCTGATCGTCGGGTTCACGGCCGGCGTCCATCGCCCTGGCGGTCCTTGAGGACCCCTTTACAAGGCTCTCCCCCCCACCCCACAATACGGTCTTGCACGAAGCCGCCCCGCTCTTGCGATCCGCGTATGGGCCTGGGTCGGTCGATCTTCCTTCCTCACGCAATCCGAGCCTGAACCCATCATGAGTGGCACGCAAGCCGCGTCGGAAGCCTCGAAGCAGAAGTTCGACAACAACGGCCAGTACAGCCGGAACTCGATCCTCCGCTACGAGAAAATCTTCGGCGACAACTACATCAGCACCGGCGGTCCCGAAACCACCGACAACCTCACCGGCCGGCTCCAGGGCTTCCTCAAGCCGGGAGTCCGCGTCCTGGACGTCGGCAGCGGCATCGGCGGCGCGGCGTTCCACCTGGTCGAGAAGTACGGCGCGCAGGTCGTCGGCATCGACCTGGCCGAGGAAATGATCGCCGTCGGCCACGAGCGCGCCACGACCGCCGGCATGTCCGACAAGGTCCAGTTCATCCTGGGCGACGTCCTGGAGACGACGTTCCCGGAGAAGTTCGACCTCGCCTGGAGCCGGGACGCTTTCATGCACATCCCGGACAAGAAGAAGCTCTTCACCACGCTGTTCGGCCTTCTCAAGCCGGGCGGCAAGCTGATCATCACCGACTACGCTCGCGGCAAGACCCCCGGCTCGCACGAGTTCGAGGATTACATCAAGAAGACCGGCTACAGCGTCATTGAGCCGGAGCAGTACGGCAAGGTGCTGGAGTCCGTCGGCTTCACGGACGTCGTCGTCGACGACGCCACCGAGACCTTCGTCGACATCCTCAAGCGCGAGGAGAGGCGGCTGGTCGAGGAGCGCCAGACCTTCCTCAGCGACTTCAGTGAGAAGGACCTGGACTACCTGGTCGACCGCTGGAATATGAAGATCGGCTTCTGCAAGGCCGGCGACATGAAGTGGGGCATCTACCTGGCCACCAAGCCGGCCTGACCCCCAACAAGTTCATCAGGGAAATTCAACGTCGATCCGTCTCCAACGGAGACCATGCCCGCGCTCGCCGTGGGCATGAATCGGCGTGGGATATCGGCAAGTCCGTCGCCGGTCGCATGGCCACGACGAGCGTGGCCTTGACACCCAAGTCTCATCGAAAGCGAAAGTCGAGGGGCGACCAGCAGTGGAAAGCCGCATGCCGGGAACCGCGAACGACGACGTCCGCGACCTGGCGGCGTTCGGCTACAAGCAGGAGCTCGACCGCTCGCTGGGGAGCTTCTCCTCGTTCGCGGCGGGCTTCTCTTATATTTCGATCCTCACCGGCGTCCCGCAGATGTTCTACCTCGGCTACGCCGCGGGTGGGCCTGCGTGCTTCTGGACATGGCCGGCGGTGTTCCTGGGCCAGTTCCTGGTGGCGCTCTGCTTCGCCGAACTCGCCTCGGCGTACCCGCTGTCGGGGGGCGTCTACCAGTGGTCGAAGCAGGTCGGCTCGCCGATGGTCGGCTGGCTGACGGGTTGGGTCTATCTGGCCTGCCAGATCCTCTCCCTCGCCGCCGTGGCGTTGGCGTTGCAGAACACGATGCCTCAGATTTCCGCCTGGTTTCAGTGGTTCGGCGACGGCTCAAACCCCGTGGACCAGGCGAAGAACGCAGTACTGCTGGGCTGCATACTGATCGCTCTGACGACGATCATCAACGCCGTCGGCGTGCGGCTGATGGCGATCGTCAACAACGTGGGCGTCGCGGCGGAGTTGACCGGCGTCGTCTTGTTAATCCTGCTGCTTGGGGCGAACGCCCAACGAGGGCCGGCGCTCCTTCTGGACACCCAAGGACGCGGCGCGGGGGGCCCGACCGGCTGGCTGGCAGCCTTCCTGGCGGCGTCGGTGATGGCGTCGTACGTCCTGTATGGATTCGACACAGCGGGGACCCTGGCCGAGGAGACCTCGAACCCGCGTCGACGCGCCCCCTGGGCGATCCTCCGGGCCCTCGCGGCGGCCGGAGTGGCGGGAGCCCTGTTGATCGCGACCGGGATTCTCGCCATGCCTGACCCGACCGCCCCTGAGCTGAGTCAGGTCTCCGGCGGACTCCCCATGGTCATGAAGTCAGTGCTCGGCCCGAAGCTGGGAACCGTCTTCCTGATCGAGGTCGTCTTCGCGGTCTCGGTCTGCGCCCTCGCTGTGCACGCGGGGACCGTCCGCTTGATCTTCGCGATGGCCCGCGACAACAGCCTGCCGTTCGCGGAGGCTCTTGCAAAGGTGACCGGGGAAACCCGCACGCCGATCGCGCCGGCCGTCGTGACGGGAGTTCTGGCCGCGACCGTCTTGCTCGCCAATGTCAACGCCCCCAGGTTGATCGAGACGTTCTGTTCGGTCGCCCTGGTGTGGGCCAACCTGGCTTACCTCATGGTCACAGGGCCGATGCTGGCGAGCCGTCTTCGTAGTCGAAGCGAAACCGAAGAAGCCGAGCCCGACCCCGCCGGAGATCGGTTCAGCCTCGGCCGTTGGGGATTGCCGATCAATCTGGCGGCAGTCGCCTGGGGCGTCTTCGTGGTGGCTAACATGAGTTGGCCGAGACCCGAGATCTACGGCGACCACCCGATCGGCCGGTACGCCGCGGCGCTCGCGACGGCAGGGTTGCTATCGGTAGGCGCGGCCTGGTATTTGTCGGTCGGCCGCTTCCGCGCCGGCGTGCGGCCCGAACACGCGGCCGTCGAGGAAGAGTTCGAAGAACCGCCGCCGATCGGCATTCAGCTCGCGCCTGGGGAATCGTCGTAATCGCAGGATCGAAGGAACGAAGATGGTCGAGTCGCTAGCAACCGCCCCTGCCTCCAAGGTCAGCCTGCTCCGTCGCTTCCTCGGCTGGTGCGTCCACGCCTTCACGGCTTCCGGGATCGCCATCGCCGCTGTGATCCTGTACCTGCTCGTTCAGGGGGGCCCCGACGCGTTCCGCTGGTCGTTTCTGCTGATGATCCTGGCCACGCTCGTGGACGCCGTCGACGGCACATTCGCCCGCGCGGTCCGCATCAAGGAGGCCGTCCCGAGCTTCGACGGCCGACGGCTCGACGACATCACCGACTGGCTCACCTACACCTGCCTGCCGCTGATGCTCATCTGGCGAGCGGGACTCATCCCCGAGCACACGGTCCCCTGGCTCATCGCCCCGCTCCTGGCTAGCGCCTATGGCTTCTGCCAGGTCGACATCAAAACGCACGACGGCTATTTCCTGGGCTTTCCATCCCTCTGGAACGTGGTGGCGTTGTACATCTACGCCCTACCGGTTCCGCCCTGGCCAGCGCTTTACCTGCTGCTCTTACTGGCGTTCCTCACCTTCGTGCCGGTCAAGCATCTCTATCCGTCGATGCCGGGCAAACTGAATCGATTCGCCACGATCACCGGCGCCGTGTGGGGCGTGTTGGTCGTCGCGCTGGTCTTCCTACTGCCGACGTCCGCTGAGCCAGAGCGATCAACGGCCGAGCGCGTGATGGCCTACGGCTCGATGATCTATCCGGCGTTCTACATGGTCACGTCGTGGTACATCACGCTGAAGGGATGGGCTCAGCAACCGGCTCCGTCGACTCCCTGAGGTCCCATTCCTTCGCCAGCCGCTGCCCCTGCTCGACGTCCACCATCAGCAGCAACAGCCCTCCGACCACGAAGAAGCCGATGACCCCCAGGATGGCGTCGCGGCTGGAGCCGAACGCGAAGTTGATCGCGGCGAACATCGCCGGCCCGAAAATCCCCGCGAACTTCTCAAACACGGCGAAGAACCCGAAGAACTCGCCCGACTTGGACCGAGGAATGAGGCTGGCGAACAATGACCGCGAGAGCGCCTGGGTCCCCCCCTGCACCACGCCGACCATCCCAGCGAGCAGCAGGAAATCCCGCGAAGTCTTCATCCAGTATCCGACGATGCAAATGACGGTGTAGGTCGCCAGTCCCAGGAGGATGGTCCGTTTGACGCCGAACACGCCGGCCAGCGAGCCGAACAGGAACGAGCACGGGATCCCCACGAACTGGACGACCAGGATCGAGGCGATCATCGCGTTCTGATCGATCCCCAGTTCGTTGCCGTAGACCGTTGCCATGCGGATGATCGTGCCCATGCCGTCGTTGTAGATCAGAAAGGCCAGGAGCATCAAGAAGCCCTGGCGGCACCGACTCAGCTCTCCTGCCGTCTCGCGGAGGCGGGCGAAGGAAGCGCGTACCGGGTGCAGGTGAGCCCAGCGCTCGCCGCCGGGAACTCGGGGTTCCGGGACTCGACGGAACAACGGGATCGAAAAGAGGAACCACCAGACGGCCACCGAAACGAAGGCCAGCCGGATCCGAAGGGTACGCCCTGCCTCAGTCGGGGCGTCCTGCCCCGGCAGGCCGAACCATTCGGGCTTGGTGATCCACGCCAGATTCAGCGCGAGGAGAAGGCCGCCGCCGACGTATCCCAGCGCATAACCGGCCGTGGAGACCCGGTCGATCTCGTCCTCGTTCGCGATATGGGGCAAGAGGGCATCATAGAAGACGAAGCTGGCGTTGGCCCCGATGTTCGCCAGGATGAACAGCACCGAGGCCAGGATCCAGTCGCCGGTGTGGATGAAGTACATGGCGGCCGTGGCGATCAGGCCTAGCCCCAGGAATACACCCAGCAGCGGTTTCTTCCGGGACGTATGGTCGGCGTAAGCGCCAAGGACCGGGGATATCAGTGCGACGATCACCATGCCCAGCGTCGTCACCGCGGCGAACCATCCAGAAGCCACGTGGGGCGGTTCGCCAGCGCAGGCGACCTCCGAGTAATAGATCGGGAAGACGGCCGTGATGATCGTGCACATGAAGGCCGAGTTGGCCCAGTCGTACATCGCCCAGGCGCGCAGTTCGGGCCGGTTGAGCCCCAGCACGTGCAGCCAACGACGGCCGGGCGAGGCCTCGTCGCGCGTCTCAAGCTGATCCGCAGCCATCTCCGGCGCCTCCTTGTTGTCGGACGACATCGCCCGCGGTCTTGTTCTAAGTTCGTTCCCGCAGTTTGGCTAGGGCATCTTGCGGAGGCCGACCCACGGCCCCTTAAATCCAGCTAACATAGCGAAATGTTGGTGGACAATCCGCACCTTCGAGGCGGATAGTTAGGGGGGTGAGCGAGAGCGGCCCTCCAGGATCGGCGGCCCGCCTCAGGTGATCGCACGACCCGATGCGAGGCCGTCAGGGGACGGTCGGCCGGTGTCGCTCTCCCCGAAGTCCTCCATCCCAGCGGGTTTGCCGCGACCCAGTCGTCGTGCCCCGCACCCCGACCGACCGCCGTCTCTTCCCCGGCGCATCGGCTCAATTCGGCTCGTCGCCCACGAACCGTATCGAGGCATCATGACACGTTTTGTTCCGTTTCGCGTGACGTCCACCTGGACCTGGTCGATTCTTGGGCTGCTGGCTGCAGCGGCGGCTTTCGGCGTCTGGAGCTACTCGAAGAGTTCGTCCGCGCCGCCGGCGGAATCAGCCACTGCAACGGTCAAAACCCAAACGCCCCCCCCGGCGACGTCGAAGGCTGTGGAACGGGTCGTCAGGATCTCCGCCGAACAGCAGAAACTCATCGGCGTCGAGGTCCAGCCCGTGAACCTGGAACCTGAGACGATCATGGTCCGCGTTCCGGGACGAATCGCGCCCGACGAGAGCCGCTACGCGTTCATCACGCCGAGAGCGCCAGGGATCGTCCGCAGCGTCGCCGTGAGGATCGGCCAGGACGTCAAGGCAGGCGACGTGCTGGCCACGATCGAAAGCGCGTCGGTGGGCCAGGCCCGGCTCGACCTGCTGATGAATCTTCAGGCTCTCGACGTCGCCCAGACGCAGGCCGGCTGGCAGGAGATGATCCTGAAGAACACCCTGGAGTTGATCGATCGGCTGAAGGCTGGAGACTCGCCCGAGGTGATCAACGACAAGTTCGCCGACAAGCCGGTGGGGACCAATCGTGAACGTCTGATGACAGCCTACACCGCCCACCGGCTCGCCAAGGCGAATCTCGCCCGCCAGAGCGATCTCTACGACCAGGAGATCATCCGCGGCCGGCTCATCGAGGAATCAAAGGCCCGCTACGACGCCGACCTGGCCGCGTATCAGACGATTCTGGATCAGATGGGCTTTGAGACGACGCTGGCCAACACCCGCGCCCAGCAGGCCCTGCGGCAGGCTGAGACGTCCGTCCTCGTCTCCCGCGAGAAGTTGCAGGTGCTGGGGGTCGATCCGGACGACGACGATTACATCCCCAAAACCCTCCGGCAACGCATCGTCGAACAGCCCGTCGTGAAGCCCCCCGTCTCCCCCGGCGAGGTGGCGGCGACCGAACCGGTCGCGCCGAAGCCGCTCCCGGAAGAGCCCGCGAGTCTCTACAAGCTGAAGGCGCCCTTCTCGGGTACGATTCTCGACCGCGAGTTGATCGTCCCGGGCGTGGCCGTCGACGTGACGCATCGAATCTTCACGCTGGCCAACCTGGAACACGTCTGGGTCGAGGCCAACGTCAACCCCAGCAACCTCCCGTACGTTCACGACGGCGAGAACGTCACAATCAGCTTCTCGTCCGACGTCTACCCCGAGAAGCAATTCACGGCCCGGTTGCTCTACAAGGGCGACCTCGTCGCCGAGAAGACGCAGACCCTCACACTCCTCTCCCGCGCCGAGAACGCCGACCGCCTGCTGAAGCCGGGCATGTACGTCGACGTCGCCTTGCAGGTCCGGTCCGACGAGCAGGTCCCGTCGGTCCCCAGCGACGCCCTTCTCTCCGACGACGAGCGTTGGATCGCCTTCGTGCGGACCGGCCCCGAAGAGTTCGAGATGCGCGAGGTGAAAACGCGAGGCCCCGGCGAGGACCGGACGGCCGTTTTCTCGGGGCTTCGCCCCGGAGAGGAAGTCGTGACCCGGGGCGCGTTCAAGCTCAAGGCTGAGTGGATCCGCCTGGCCTCGTCCGACTCCTGAGGCCAGGCGCGTCGATTCCCCCCACCTTCCCGCAAAGCGAAGCTAGACGAGAATATGTTCGACCGTCTCATCGACTGGGCACTTCGCAATCGGTCGCTGGTCCTCCTCCTGCTCGTCGGTCTGTTGCTCTGGGGCGTGCGATCGCTTCTGAAGCTGCCGATCGACGCCACGCCCGACATCACCAACGTTCAGGTCATGGCGCTGACGAGTTCGCCGGGGCTGGGCCCGGTGGAAGTCGAGCAGTTCATCACGATCCCCGTCGAAAACGCGATGAATGGGATCCCCAAGATCCAGGAGGTCCGGTCGTTCTCGCAGTTCGGTCTCTCGGGCGTGACGATCGTCTTTGAGGAAGGGACCGACATTTACTGGGCTCGTCAGCAGGTCGGTGAGAGGCTCGTCGACGTTCGCTCGTCGATCCCGCCCGAGTTCGGCCAGCCCGAAATGGGGCCGATCACCACAGGTCTCGGCGAGGTCTTCCAGTTCGAGGTCAGGAACGCTCCCGACGCGGCCCGGCCACGCTCGCTGATGGAGCTGCGGACGATCCTCGACTGGGAGGTGGCCCGGCCCTTGAAAAGCGTCCCGGGCGTGGTGGAAGTGAACGCATTCGGCGGCGAGTTGAAGACGTATGAGGTTCGGCTCGACCCTGAACAACTCCTGGCCCGCAACATCCCGGTGAACCGGGTGTTTGAGGCGATCCGCCAGAACAACAGCAATGCCGGCGGCGGCTACCTCGAACGCCTGGGAGAACAGCGCGTCATCCGGGCGGTCGGCCTGGTGAGCGACCTGAAGGATCTGGCCGACATCGTCCTGGATACAACGCCGACCGGAACGCCGGTCTACGTTCGCGATGTGGCTGACGTTCGTTTCGCCCCCCTGATCCGCAACGGGGCCGTCACCCGCGACGGCCGCGGCGAGGTCGTCACCGCGACGGCCATGATGCTCGCCGGCGAGAATTCCCGCGTCGTCGTCGACCGGATCAAGGCCAAGCTCGACGAGATTCGCCCCCGGCTCCCCGAAGGAGTCGTCGTCGAACCCTACTACGACCGCGCCGTCCTCATCAGCCGGACGATCACCACGGTCGCCTCGAACCTGGCGGAAGGCGGCATCCTCGTTGTGGCCGTTCTTCTGGCGATGCTCGGCAACCTGAAGGCGGGGCTGGTCGTCGCCCTGGCGATCCCCCTCTCGATGCTCTTCGCCATCAACATGATGGTCTATTACGGCATCGCAGGCAGCCTGATGAGCCTGGGGGCGATCGACTTCGGCCTGATCGTGGACAGCTCCGTCATCATGATGGAGAACTGCGTCAGCCACCTCGCTCACGCCGACCGTCGCCGAAAGGCGGTCGACGTGGTCCGCGAGGCCGCCTTCGAGGTCCGCAAGCCGGTCGTCTTCGGCGTGGCGATCATCACGATCGTCCACCTCCCCTTGCTGGCGCTGGAAGGGGTGGAAGGAAAAATGTTCCGGCCGATGGCGCTGACTGTCGTCTTCGCCCTGGTCGGCTCGCTGATCCTGTCGCTGACGGCGACCCCGGTGCTTGCTTCCATGATCCTCAAGCCGGGCGCCTCGGAAGTCGAGACGCTTCCGGTTCGGCTGGGCAAGCGGATCTATCGCCCGTTCCTTCGCATGGCACTGGATCATCCCGTCGCCGTCGTATTGCTCTCGCTGATCGCGTTCGCGGCGACCATGCCGATCGCCTTGAGCCTGGGCGGCGAGTTCATCCCCAGGCTCGACGAGGGCGACGTGCTGATCGTCGTCACTCGACCGCCGTCCGCCTCGCTCAGCGAGAGCCTTGAGGACTCCACCCGGATCGAGAAATCGTTGAAAGCGAAGTTCCCCGACGAGATCGATTCCATTGTCTGTCGGACCGGACGCCCTGAGATCGGCATCGATCCCGCGGGGGTCAATCAGACCGATGTCTTCGTCTATCTAAAGAAGCACCAGGACACCTATCTCGACCTCGCGCTGAAGCCGATCCATCCCCTGATCGCTCTGTTCCAGGGGGGCGAACATGGTCGTTCCAAGGCCGAGTTGATTCGGGACATGGAAAAGGTCTGCCAACAGGAACTTCCCGGGGCCTTCTTCAACTTCGGCCAACCGATCGAGGTGCGTTTCAACGAGATGCTCGCCGGCGTCCGGGCCGACCTCGGCATCGGTGTCTATGGCGACGACCTGGAAGTCCTTCAGACCAAGGTGAACGAGATCGCCGCAGTGGTCGAGGACATCCCCGGAGCCGCCGACGTCAGGGCTCAGGTCCTCGGCGGCCTGCCGTTTCTGAGAATTCAGATCAATCGCGACGACATCGCCCGCCACGCCGTCAACGCCTCGTCCATCCTGGACGTGGTGACGGCCCTGGGAGGGAAGGTCGTCGGCCAGGTCATCGAGGGGCAGCGTACCTTCGACCTTCAGGTCCGCTTCGACCCCAGCGCCCGCGACGACGTGGATTCGATCAAGCGTCTCAAGATCGCCTCGGCCACCGGTTTGCTGGTTCCACTTTCAGAGCTGGCGGAATTCCGACTCGAAGACGGGGCGTACGAGATCTGGCGTAAAGACCGCCAGAGGCGGGCGATGGTTCAGGCCAACGTCCGCGACCGCGACCTGGCCACGTTCGTCTCCGATGCGAAGAAAAGAGTCGCCGATCAGGTTGAACTCCCACGGGGCTACTTCCTGGAGTGGGGCGGGACCTTCCAGAACCTGCAATCGGCCACCCAGCGGTTGACGATCGTCGTGCCGGTCGCACTGGCGCTGATCTTCCTCTTGCTGTACGGGACGTTCCAGTCCGTCAAGCTGGGAACGCTGATCTTCCTTTCGGTCCCTCTTGGAGCCATGGGCGGCATTCTCGCCCTCTGGCTGCGAGGGATGAATCTCAGCATCTCCGCCGGCGTCGGCTTCATCGCGCTGTCGGGCGTGGCGGTGCTCGACGGCCTGGTCATCGTCTCGGCGATCCGCTCTCGTGTGGAGACCGGTGAGCCGATGCGACAGGCGGTGGCCGAGGCCTCGATGGGGAGGCTGCGTCCCGTGCTCATGACGGCGCTGGTCGCGAGCCTGGGCTTTATCCCAATGGCCTTCTCCACCGGATCCGGGGCGGATGTTCAACGGCCGTTGGCGACCGTCGTCATCGGCGGCCTCGTCACAAGCACAGCGCTCAAGCTACTGCTGATCCCTGCTACCTACGCCTGGTTCGATCCGGGCGTCGCCGACGACGACGACGACGAAGAGGATTTTGAGGCCGGCGAAGGACTCCATAACGAAGGCGAATGAGCTCCGCGCGTGGAGCATCGCTTGTGGTCGGCCTCGCACGGATGCTAAACTACGCCCGATAGTCCTTTCTCGGGCCTTAGGATGGGCCCGCACCGCCCTCGAATCGTCGAGGACGTCATGTCGACGACTGCGCCCCAGAACGAATCGGTTCGAAAGCGCCGGGAGGCGTGCGACCGGCTTCGTCGTCGACTTGAGGAGTCGAGCACGGCCCGAGTGGAAGGGATCCTCGCCGACGAGCCGAGCCTGGCCGCCGACGACGACGCGATTCTCGACCTGATCCTCGTCGAGATGGCCGCCCGTCGCACTCGAGGCGACGAACCGTTGGCCGCTGAATGGGAGGCTCGCATCCAGGAGATGGTCTCCACGCCGCGACGGCGCGAGGCCATCTTGAGCCTTCTCTCCACTGAGATGAAGACCCTTGGGCCAAGCCCTGGGACCGTCGTCCCGCCTGCCGGGCCGCGGGTACGTATCGGCCGTTACCATGTGCTGGAGGAGATCGGCCGTGGCGGTATGGGCGTCGTGTACAAGGCGCGCCAGCTCACGCCAGGTCGAATGGTCGCGATCAAAATGATCCTTGCCGGCGACCTCGCCAACGCGCGCGAGAAGGCCCGCCTCCGCACCGAGGCCGAGGCCGCAGCCAAGCTGGCCCATCCCAACATCGTTCAGATCCTTGACGCCGACACGCACGAGGGCCTGCCGTTCCTGGTGATGGAGTACGTCGACGGCGGAACGCTCGCCCAGATGATCCGAGCCCTGCCCCAGCCGATCCGCTGGTCGTCTCGACTGACCGAGACCTTAGCGCGCGCCATCCACACGGCTCACCGTTGCGGCATCGTTCATCGCGACATCAACCCGTCGAACATCCTGATGACTCAGGCCGGAACGCCCAAGATCGGCGACTTCGGCCTGGCCAAGTTCGTGCTCGCCGACGGCGGCAGCCAGTCCGGTCGACTGCTGGGAACGCCCTCGTACATGGCGCCCGAGCAACTCGGAGACGCAGTGGGGGAGGTAAGCCCCCGCACCGACGTCTACGCGCTGGGGGCGGTCCTCTACGAGATGCTCACCGGAACCCCGCCGTACCGCGGCTTGACCCCCATGGAGACGCTCTGCCAGGTGGCGGAAGGAGAAATCGTCCCTCCGTCGAAGCTTCGCCACGGGCTTCCCGAAGACCTGGAGACGATCTGCCTGAAATGCCTGGAGCGAAATCCGGCCTCCCGTTACAACGACGCGCTCGCCCTGGCCGACGACCTTCAAAGATTCCAAAACCGCGAGCCGATTCGGGCGAAGCGCACGCCGCGTCTGCGCCGGCTCATGCAGTGGGCTGGCCGCGAACCTCAGGCCGCGGCTTTCCTCGTCCTTAGCATCCTACTTCTCTCAGCCCTGCTGACGCTTGCGACCGTTGGCATCATCCATGTCAAGGACCTCTACGCGGATGGCCAGCGTCAGCGCAACGAGCTCGACATCCAAAAGACGATCCGCGACACCTTCAAAAGCCGTGTCGACACCGAGAACGACCTTACGCAGCGCAGCAAGTACGACCACGATCTCAGTCGCGTCTTCGACCATGCGGGACGCAACGAGCTGGAGGTCGCCATCGAAGGCTTCGACGAGTTGCGTCGCAACGCGCCTGGAAAGCGCGGCTTCGAGTGGCGTTACGTCGACGGCCTGATCCACTCCTCGGCCCAACTGTTGAGCAACGAGGCGGCCCACAAGGCGCCCGTTCGACACCTCGCCACCTCACGCGACGCCCGAACCCTGATCACGGGAGACGTCGACGGCATGGTCGTCGAGTGGGACCTCGACTCGCTCATGCATACTCAGGTCCTCGCGAAAGGGAACGCGGTTCCGGTGCGTGGGCTTGCCTGCGCCAGCGATCTCCAGGGCCGATCCACCAACTACGCGGCCGTACACGTCGACGATGATTCGGCCGTCGTTGACGTGTGGGGAGACCGAGGCCGAACCGGCCACTGGAGTTTCAAGGAGACGCTCCGCGAGGTCGCCGAAATGGGCTTCACCCAGGACGGGAATCGACTCGCGGTCCGTTGCCGGGTTGCTGCCGACGCCCCCTGGCGCACCATCTTCTTCAGCCTCCGCGACGGCGAATGGATCGAAGAAGAGGCCGACGAACTCCCCGACACCAGTTGGTTGTCCTTCTCCCACGCCGGCGATCAGATGGCCGTGGGTCTTGGGGACGGTTCGGTCCTCCTGCTCGGGCCGAGACCAGGTGATCGAAGGCTACTCCGAACACCTGAATTCGCACGGCCGATTTCGGCATGCTTCTCCGCAGACGGAGCATCCTTGGCGACAGGTTGGTCCAATGGCCAGGTGGTTCTCTGGAACGTTCTCGAAGGCCGTTCCCAGGCCGAGTTGGAATGCGTCGACGGCCCCCCTTCCTACATCGCCTTCTGCCGAGGCGGACGCGGGCTCGTGATCCTTGAGGGGACGCAAACGCTCGCCGTCCACAGCCTCGAAAGCCTGGGCACTCGCAGAACCTTGACGACGATCGGCAAAGCGCCGATCCGCCTGGCGACCTCGCCGGGGGGAGACGCCCTGGTGGCCGGTTACGAATCCGAGTCAGTGCGATACTGGAACCTCCAGAAGCCCGCCGAGGAACCCAAGGTTTTGAGCCGGTTCCGATCCCCGAGCTGCCTGGAGTTTTCGCCGGCCGGCGGAACCCTGCTCATGAACTTCGATGAGCCGTCGGTCTTCGTATGGAAGACGCCGACCGCCACCCCCCCGCGGCTGGCACTTGCCGGCCACCAGGCGGAAGCCTGGGCGCTGGCTTTCTCGACCGACGGCCGAATCCTTGCGTCTGGGGCCGACGACCATCAAATCAAGCTCTGGAACGTCGCCGACGGGCGAGAGTTGGCGAGCATCGAGGCCCATTCGCAAACCGTTTCGGGGCTTGCATTTTCTCCAGACGGGGCACACCTCGCCAGCGTGAGCCTCGACGGCTCCTGGAAGATCTGGCGAGTCGTTCGGTCCGATGCCGACGCCTCCTCAGTCCGCCTTGAAATCCTTCGTGTCCTCCGGCCCGAGGGTCGGAGCCAACTCCGATGCGTAGCCTACTCCCCGGACGGCAAGCGAGTCGCCGCATCCGGTCTGACGCCGGACATCCTGCTCGATTCGGCCCCCAATTACGACGCCCCGGCGACCATCTCCAACGCCCACACGCAGATGGTTACAGCCATAGCGTTCTCAGAGGCCCAATCGGTCGTCCTCGCTTCCGTTTCTTGCGACGGCCGGCTCAAGATCTGGAATACCGACGACCAGACCTGCTTCGCCGACAAACGAGGCGATGGATCGTTGATGGCCGTCGCGTTCCGCAAACCTGAAGGCTCGCTCAGTTCGATGCTGGCGTTAGGAGGGTCCCAGCGAGTGATCCAAATCCTCGACATGGGAACCACAGACTTTGTGCGAGCGGTTAAGGGACATCCCGATTCCGTCCGCGCCCTGGCCTTCTCGCACGATCGGCTCACGCTCGCCACGGGATGCGACGACGGCTGCATCCGCCTCTGCGACGCCGAAACCCAAGAAATCGTCCTGCGTCTAAACGGCCATAATGCCCGGATCAACGCCGTCGCTTTCTCGCGCGACGACACGGTGCTCGCCACCTGCAGTCATTCCGGCGAGGTCTTTCTCTGGAAGGCTCCCCCCCCCAGGTCTGCTCCGTGATCCGCCTGCTTCCAGCGCTCCTGCTGGTGGCGACCGCCCTCACAGCGAACGCCGCGGACATCTGCTTCGAAGATGTCGCACGATCCGCTGGGATCGACTTCCAGTTCCACGCCGGCTCCCGAGGACGCCATGACCTCCCGGAGATCATGGCCGGCGGCTTAGCCCTGTTCGACGCGGACGGCGACGGGCTTCTGGACGTCTTCCTCTGCCAGGGTGGACCAATCCAGCCGACCCCCGGCGCAATTGATCCCCCCTGCCGTCTCTACCGCAATCTCGGTGGTCTCAAGTTCGAGGATCGAACAGCGACCGCCGGCATACCTGGCCCCAGTTACGCGATGGGGGTCGCCCCTGCGGACTTCGACGGGGACGGCCGAATCGACCTCTTCGTCACGGGGTGGCGAGGACGACGACTCTATCGGAATCTAGGCGACTGCCGCTTCGAAGACGTCACTGTCGCCGCGGGCGTCGCCGGCGAGAGTTGGACGACCGGAGCCGCTTGGGCCGACCTCGATGGAGACGGCGATCTGGACCTCTACGTCGCCGGCTACGTCGCTTTTGATCCAGCCGCCGCCCCCTACTGCGCCGCCCCCGACGGTCGTCGCGACTTCTGCGCGCCCGAGGACTTCGACCCCGAGCCCGACCACATCTACCGGAACGACGGCGGCCGATTCGTCGACGTCGTTCGCGAAGCCGGCTTGCCGCAAAGGGAGGAGCGCGGACTCGGCGTGTTAATCGCTGATTTCGACGGCGACCGACGCCCCGACGTCTTCGTGGCGAACGACGGCGGCCGCTGCTGGATGCTGGCGAATCGCGGGGGCCTCCACTTCGAGGACGTCGCCGAGGCAGCCGGCACGGCCCGCGACGGCGGGGGGCGAGCACTCGCTGGAATGGGAACGGCCGCCGCCGATCTCGACGGCGACGGCCTCATCGACCTGGCCGTCACCAACTTCCTGGGCCGTTCAACGATCGCCTTTCGAGGACTCGACGGCCGGGGCGGCTTCCGCGATGAATCCAGCCGTCTGGGAATCGCCGCCGCCACTCGCGAGGTACTCGGGTTCGGCGTCGTCGCGGCTGACTTCGACGCCGACGGCCGCATCGACCTCCTCCAGGCCAACGGCCATGTCCTCGACCGCGCCCGCCTCGGCGTCCCCTTCGCCATGCGCCCGATTCTCCTACAGGGTCGTGCAGGCGGTTTCGACGACGCCTCGAAGCGGGGAGGCCCCTGGTTTTCGCGTCCTGCCCTGGGGCGAGGACTCGCCGTGGGCGACCTGGACGACGACGGCCGACTGGATGTCGCCGCCGCGTCGCTCGACGTTCCGTTCGCCCTTCTGGTCAATCGGACGCCTGCCGCCTCGGTCGTCCACATCGACCTCGTGAACCGTCAGGGCGTTCCCGCGATCGGGGCCCGCGTGACGGCTCGGATCGGAGGCCGGACGGAGGTTACGGGTCTGGTCGGCGGAGCCGGGTACCTCTCGTCCTCACCTCCCCGGCTGACATTCAGCCTTGGTTCGGCTTCAGCGATCGAGACCCTGGAAATCGCCTGGCCCTGGGGAGGCGTCGAGATCCGCCGCGATATTCGGCCGGGAATGCCGCTGCGCATCGTGGAAAACGCTCCGGCGGTCAGTCCTGATCCGCCTGACCGCTGAACCTCGGCCCGTCGCCGGTAAGTAGCCAGTTGGGATTTGCGCCGGTCACCTCCAGAAATCGCAATAGCGCAGGTCCGGGCATCGTAGCGCCGGACTCATAGCGCACCCAGTTGCGGTAGGGGACGTCGATGGCCGACGCCAGCATCGGTCCCCCATGCTCGCCGTAAAGCTCTAGCCGGATCTCGCGCACACGCCGCGAAACCTCGCGTTTGAGTTCGTTCCACTCCGCCGAGTGGGATTCAGAATCGCCCATCTCAACCCCGTCACAACTCATTCACTTGCCCCTACGCCTCTCGGACAGGAAGGACGACCCCTTCCCCGAGGCTACGCCTCCCTAGAGCGAGGAGCTTGCAAATCGCCTCATTTAACCAGATACAGGCCATTTATAACTCTTCAAATGACCCATGGAGCCGATTCTCGGTTTCCACTTTGAGGGATCGCACCGTCAATCTCGAGAAGCAGCGAATTTTTCTCGTCAGAAATCTCGAACTTCCGGAATCCGACCTGTCGCCGAGGCCGGCGGATCACGGTGGATGATGTCGAGGGAGACGAGAACCCGCAACCGCCTCCCGAAACAGGCCCTGCCGATTTCGGATTGTCATCATTATTAGGGGTTGGACCGGTGTCACTCGCCTCACGTCACGAGATCGAACGGCTGGCCGGTCGGATCCAGAACGCCTGCCGTCGGCGAGGCTTCCGATGGCATGACGGCTGCTCGACGGCCCGCGTTTGGGAGGCCGCCGCGCTCGCTCTGATCCAATGCCACATCGAGGATCCCGAACTGCCGGTCGACCCGGAGTTGTTCGTGGCCTCCCAGACGGTCGACAACCCATGGACCGACCTGGCCTCACCGCTCGCCCAAAAGCGTTATCGAAATCAGGTCGTGACGATCATACGCCAACTCAGAAGCGAACTAGCCCGCGAAATCCGTCGCGCCGAGGAATTGATCGAACGAGGACGTTCGATTGGCGACGTTGTGGGAGGCGCCAACGCCAAGCTGTCGCCACTCGGCCGCTACATCGTCGCCCGAAGGGCCCTGAGGCCCGATCTCGCCGATGAATGGAGCCGCGAGGCGCTGGCCCAACACGACAGTTGCCCGCTGTACCGGTCGGCATGCTGCGACTTCCTTCCCGTCGAAGCTTATCCCGTCGGGATCGAGCTTACATCGCCAGCGTCGATCCGAACCTATTCGACGCTTTCCTCGCTCAACTAAAAAGTGCGTCTTTTACCACCGGTTCAATTCCAAATTCGGCGAGTTTCGACATAAGTTCTATTCGCCGAATATAGATATCACCGATCGAATTTGGGAGCACGGTCGAGAGACGTCGCCGCCGCCGTCTCAACCTAACACCGTCTCCACCTAGACTTTGGTCGCCCCCCACCCGCAGTTCTTCTCGCTCGTCGCGCCGATTACGCTTTTCAAGACCCAATCTCTCATCCCTTAGCTTTACCTAATCCTGCCTGAGGAGGCCTGACCATGCGCACGCGCCGCGCTTTCCGCCCCGTCGTCGAAACGCTGTCCCTTCGTCTTGTCTTGTCCACCCTGGCCACCACCGATCCCATGGCCCCAATTCTAGTTCCGAAAACATCACCCACGGTGAGCCCGCTTCCGACGGATCCCGTCAAGATCACAGATACCACGACGACCGACGAAACTTACGTCGGTTCCGACACCTCGACGAGCATCGATCCTCCCGCCACGGTGAACGCCTGAGGCCACTTTCCGGCACGCAGAACCGCCTACCTAAACAACATTCTTCCCTCCCGCCGGATGAATGTTGAAAAAAAGCAACACTCGCCTTCGCATTCAAGCTATTTTTTGACTCCTGGGACTTGCTTGATCAGGAATCACATCTTATCTTTCCATGAGTTTGCGACTCCGTTGGTGGAGACGCGAGTCCCTTGATGCGTCGTCGCCTGAAATCCCCCCCGAGACCTCTTCCCGAGGTGCCGTACATCGTTACAATTAACGAAGTCGCTCAAGGCTGGGATCCTGAGATGACGCCTAACTTCTCGGAAACGACATCAACTATCGCCTGAGGCGACCGTCGATGCTTCCCTAGACCCACGCGGGAGGGGCCCATCATGGCGCCGTTGTCGAATCGCGGGATCGACGACGATCTGAGCCAGACGCTTAAAGAAGCACAAAGTGGCGATCAGCTGGCCTGGGAAAAGCTCTTTCGAGAGTATTATCCCAAGGTGCGCCGCGTTGTCAGGCGCAAGATGGGCCACTCGATGAGATCGGTCTACGATTCGACCGATTTCGCCAGCGATGTCATGAAAAGCCTGGCAGCAAATCTAGGCCGGCTCGATTTCCCCTCCTCCGAGCATCTCGTTGCTTTTTTGGCCCAGGTCGCGGAGCAGAAGGTCGTCGACGAATATCGTCGCCGGCGGACCTTGAAACGCGATGTGACCCGTGAGCGCCGCATCGAGGCCGCCTCGACACCCGTCCAGCTTGCTTCCGACGAGCCCACCGCAAGTCAGTTGGCCCAGGCCAATGAAGCGGAAGCGATCCTGCTGAGCCAGCGGGATGAAATCGAGCGGACGATCATCGACCTGCGTCGGCAGGGGCATGACAACAACGACATCGCCGATAAGACCGGCTGGAACATCCGAAAGGTCCAGCGGTTTCTCAAACGCCTCCACGACTCGCTGCACAGCGGAGGGCGGTAGGCTCTATGAGTGGTTTCGATTCCGACGATGTGAGCGCAGATGGTCTGGAGCGCATCGACGTCGAAGTGGAACAATACCGTCGATACGTCGCCAGTGCTCGACACGTTGCTCTTCGACCTTACTGGATCGGTCGCTCCCCTCAGGCTCAGCTGATCAACGAGGCGGAACGTCTCGTATGTCTCACCGCTCTTATCAAGGAAGACCTGGGACGTCGCTTCGAGCAGGGCGAATCCCCTTCGGTGTCGGCCTATCTCAAAGAATTCCCCGAACTACGCGAGGCCTCCAATCGCGTCGTAAGTCTTGTGTACGAGGAGTATTGTCTTCGCGAAGAACGCGGCGAGCCGCTTGACGTCGATTCGTTCTGTGACCGCTACGCTCCCTGGAAGGACTCCCTTAAAGCTCAGCTCGGCTATCACCGCATCCTGAGTCAAGCGGCTGGGCTGACGCCTCCTCGACCTTCCTTCCCCAAGGAAGGAGAGTGGTTTGAGGAATTCGAGCTTCTGAAGCAGATTGGCAAGGGGGGGTATTCGCGAGTTTTCCTGGCCGCTGACCATTCGTTGGGCGGTAAACGGGTCGTGCTGAAGGTGGCTCTCGACCGCGGCCGCGAGGCCGAAGCCCAGGGGGCGCTCGACCATCCCCATATCGTTCCGGTCAATTCCGTCGCCTTTCCAGACCAGGGGGAGTTTCGCGGCCTCTCGATGCCCTACCGGCCAGGGCTCCCTCTCGACGACGTGGTTCATCGTCTACGCGTCGACGGACGCCGTCCCCGATCGGCGTCGGAACTCTGGGACGCCATGGCTGCGGGAGTTCGCAACTCGGCCGCTCCTATCAGCGAAGACCTGGCCAATGCCCTGAAGGTTGGGCCGAACAGCGACGGTTGGCGTGGGTTCCCCATCAACGGCTCGTTCGCACAAGGAGTCGCCTGGATCGGGATGGTGCTTGCACGAGCCCTGGCCTATGCGCACGATCACCGGACTTTTCACCGCGACGTGAAGCCGGGGAACGTCCTGCTGACCGTCCAGCACGGCCCGCAACTCCTGGACTTCAACCTCGCCCAGTCACCGCACTCCGCCGACGAGGCCAATTCCGCCTTCCAGGGGGGAACTCTCCCCTACATGGCCCCCGAACAGATCGAGGCATTCCTCAATCCGGCGCGGTGGGCCGACGTGTCCGATCCAGCCGACGTTTATTCACTCGGACTCGTGCTCCGTGAGCTGCTCACCGGCGAGCCGCTTGACGCCCCTAACGGCAAACTTTTGACGCCCAGAGCTTTGCAGAATCTTCTGGACCGCCGCCTCTGTCTGGCGTCGGACATCCGCCGTCACGCCCCGAATACCCCGCACGGCCTTGAGGCGATCGTTCAGAAGTGCCTCCTATACGATCCAGAAGAACGGTACAGCGCCCGTCAGCTCGCCGAGGACCTGGAACGATTCCTGCAGCGTTTGCCGCTCATCCACACCGAAAACCCGTCCCGCACGGAACGCCTAGGCAACTGGGCTGTGCGAAATCGCCGCCTGCTCGCCGCCAACGCTTTCTACCTCGCCGTCCTCGCGTTGATCTCGCCACTGCTGATCCAGAAGGCGACTCTCCTCCTCTTGCCCGACCTCAAGAACCAGCCAGACATGCACCGCGCTGTACGAGCCGTCGATTCCGGCTCATACACCGAAGCGGTGCCGATTCTTGAGAATCTGGTCAAACTTTATCCCGACTCTTCTCTCCTGCACTTCTACCTGAGCTTCGCCCGGAACGGGGTTGGTTCGTCCATGCCTTCACCGGCTCAGTTCGACTACGCCAAGGCGATCAAGCTACCTGGGGCCCACGAGGAACTTCGGGCCTGGTCGGCAGGTCGTTCGGAAGTCGTCGAGCATCTCATTGCATTTGCGAACAGCAGGCTGGGACATTACAACGACGAAACCCAGAAGAACCGGGACATGACCCCCGAGGAACTGGCCCCGCTGCGCGCGGAACTCGAGACGGCAGCCGACGCCTTCGAGATGGCCCTTGAACTTTCCAGCGTCCAGAATCTCCCTTTGGTCTCAGCCGACGCGCTTCAAGGGCTTGCCACCATCGCCGAGATCCACAGCGATCTCGAAAAGGCCTATGAGCGCCTTACGGCCGCTCTCGAGACCACCATCGACCCGAAAGAGGCGACCCAGAAGGCGCTGCTCGGCTCCCTTCGGACGCAACGCTGCCGAGTCTCGATCAGGCGCGCGAAGAAGGCCATCGAAGCGGATGATGAGGCTCGTGCAAAGGCTCTGCCGCAGATGGACGAGGCGCTAGCCGACCTGGATCTCGCGGATACGTTGAACAAGGCCGTGAATCAGTCGCTCCGCCGAGGATGCCGCACAGAAGCGTTACTGACGAGGAGTCTCCTGCATCATCGTCTGGGGAACGATGAACGCGGGCGAACCGATTGTCTTAACGCCAAGGAAGCCTTGGACGACTGGATTGATATGGCTCGTGCCGAGGGCAATCCGATCGATCAGACGTTCGAAGACGAATACCGCCGTCGACACCGGGAACTCTTGCAGCGCTTTCCCACCTCGACCGACTCGGGATAACGCCAATCAGGTCGACGACGTTCCAGGTGCCGACCGGGGATGAAAGCGTGCGTGGACCTGACGGAGGCGACTGAGTTCGACACGCGTGTAAATCTGGGTCGTCGCGATGGAGGCGTGTCCAAGCATCTCCTGCACGGCGCGCAGATCGGCGCCGCCGGCCAGAAGATGCGTGGCGAAACTGTGACGCAAGGTGTGAGGGCTGACTCCTTCTGGGAGACCCGCCGCTCTAGCGTGTTGCTTCACGATCCGCCACAATCCGACTCGCGAAAGCGGTTTGCCCGAACGTGTTACGAACACGGCGTCCGTACCGGCCCGCCCGGCGGTCAACACAGGACGATCGCGCTTCAGGTAGGTGGTCAAGGCTTCCCGAGCCCTTGATCCGATGGGAACCACCCGCTCCTTATCGCCCTTGCCGATACAACGCGCCAGCCCCGCTTCCAGGTCGATGTCATTGGGGCGTAGGCCGACGACCTCCGAAGCCCGGCAGCCGGTCGCATACAGCGTCTCAAGAGCCGCTCGGTCGCGACGTCCTAAACGAGTCTCGGCTGTCGGAGCCGACAGCAACCGCTCCACCGCGGCGGGGCCGAGGACGACCGGCAATCGATCCCACACCGCCGGAGCCGTCAGCAGTTTGGCAACGTTGTCCGCCAGCTTGCCCTCAAGCACGAGATACCGGAAAAACGTGGAGAGGCTCGCGAGATGTCGCGCGACACTGCTGGGAGCAAGCCCTCCCTGGACCAGCGCATCGACATACCCCCGAAGCGTCGGAACGTCCAATTCGGCGATCGGCCCCGAGGCGTGTTCGCGACGCCAACCGAGGAATCGCATCAGATCGGCCCGATAAGCAGCCAGCGTATGCGGCGACACGCCGCATTCGGCCATAAGATAGTGAAGGAATGGACCGACCGGATCCTGGCTCCGGCCCGGACGATACGCGGTGGTCACGGAGTTCTTCCCCTGCCGAGAATGGAGGCGGCGCACACGGTCATTCACCTTGAATCGGCGCTGCTCTGGCGGTGACTTCACCTCGGTTCAAGCGCGACGGCGGATGCGTCGGTCTCGTCAGGAGAGCCCGGGGCGGGTATAAAACAGAGTTGACCCACGCGATTTTCCTCGACGAGGCTTTTCTTGAAGATGTCGTCCCCCGCATCCGGCTCGGCCGGAGTCGCTCCCGCGTCTCCCCGTCTGCTCCCGACCATCGGCGGCCCCAACTTCGCCCTCGCCGTGTTGTTCGGGATGAATCTCCTGAACTACATCGACCGCTATTCGTTCTTCGCCGTCGGGGTGGATATCAAGAAGTCGTTCGACATCGACGACTTCTGGTACAGCGTGTTGGGCGTAGCCTTCATGGTAGTGTACACGGTCGTCTCGCCGGTCATGGGCTGGCTGGGAGACCGTTACGACCGCCGTCGACTGCTGGCGGGTGGAGTCGCGCTCTGGAGCTTCGCGACGGTCGGTTCTGCATTCTCACTCGATTTCTACCACATGTTCTTCTGGCGTTCGCTGCTGGGAGTGGGTGAGGCAAGCTACGGCGTCCTCGCTCCAACCCTGATCGCTGACCTCTTCCCGGTGGAGAAGCGCGGGAAGGCGATGGGACTCTATTATCTGGCCCTTCCGCTCGGCGGTGCGCTCGGCTACGCCCTTGGGGGCTGGATCGGCGACCATTGGGGATGGTCGCGAGCGTTCCTGATCGTCGGGCTCCCCGGGCTGCTGGCCGCGGTGGCGGGGCTCTTGATCCACGACCCCGGACGCGGGGCGTCTGAAGGGGGCCAGCCGACCGGCTCGACCGATCGGCCGAGAATGATCGACTATCTCCGGTTGTTCAAGATTCCTACGTACGTCTTGAACACGGTTGGCATGGCCGCCGTGACGTTCGCGACGGGGGCGTACGCCGTCCATGGGGCGAACTTCTACCAGACGGTCCGCGGCATGTCCATGACCCGGGCGACCTCCTCGATCGGCATCCTGACCGCTCTGGCCGGCCTTTTGGGGATCGCTCTGGGGACGGGTCTAGCGGACTTCACGATGCGGTTCACCCGACGAGCCTATCTGCTCCTCGCGGCGATCGTGACAGCGGCGGCGGTTCCCCTCGGGCTTCTCGCCATCCTGGAGAAGGACACGGCCGTATCCTTGGGGCTGCTCTTTGGGGCGATGCTCCTGACGTCAATGGTCCTGGGCCCGTGCAACACGGTCATCGCCAACGTCGTGCCGGCGAACAAGCGAGCCTCAGGCTTCGCTCTGTACATCTTCCTGATCCACGTCTTCGGCGACATCAGCTCGCCGGTGATCCTGGGATGGATCTCGACGTTCTTCGGCAGGCCTGACGTGGCCGAATCATGGCTGGGCTCCTTTTTCTCCTCGCTGGGCGCGACGCCCACCGGCGACGAGAACTTGACCGTGGCCATGCTGGTGGTCGCTCCCGTGCTGGCGGTTGGAGCGGCGTTCTTCCTGTTCGGCTCGCGATATCTTCCCGAAGACCAGCAGCACGTAAAAGACGCGGCGGCAGCCGCCGGCGTGGAACACGTTGAGGCGAACGTCTACCACTAAACGGGTGGCGGCTCCTCCGCCCGGGTCAAGAGTGGATCGTCGGGATCGGGTTCGCCCGGCGCGTCGATCCCCGGGAAATCGCGAACGACGAGCGTGGGACCGTGGAAGTCCTCGGAATCGATCGGCCGCTCTGTTTTAGAGTCCGGCTCGATCGGCTGGTGTTCTCGCCACCACACCTCGGCCTGATCGGCCGACCAGCCGCCGGCGTCCCGGCAGGACGCCAGAAGCCTCCCCAGTTCGCCGGCATCGGCCGGACGATCCTCGGGGACTTTCGCCAGACAGCGGAGCACAACGGCCTCCAGGTCGGAGGGGATGCTGGGTTCGAGGCGTGAGGGCGGCTCAACCTCGTCAGAAACGTGGGCCAACATGACAGCCACGGCGTCGGGCCCAAGGAACGGGGGCCTCCCGGTCAGCAGAAAGTAGGCGACCGCCCCAAGGCTGTACAGATCGGCCCGGCCGTCGGCGATCCGGTCTCGGGCGACTAACTCCGGCGCCATGTAGAGCGGCGACCCCGTCACGATTCCCTCCAGCGTGACCATCGGCGCATCGGCGTCGGCGATCAACTTCACAAGTCCGAAGTCGAGCACCTTGGCCACGTCGTATCGAGCTCCTCGATACGCGGCGAAGATGTTGGGAGGCTTCAGGTCGCGGTGGATCAATCCTTCCAGGTGAGCCTCCCGAAGGGCCTCGCAGACTTGCCGCAGCAGGTAGATCACTCGAGAGGCCGGAAGCCGACCGTGGACGTCGACGAGTTCCTGTAGGCTCAGTCCGGGGAGATACTCCATCACGTAGAAGAACCGGCCGTCCTCGGTCCGCCCATAGTCGTAGACGTCCACCGTGTTCCAGTGCGAGAGTTTGGCTGTGGCTCGAACCTCGCGCTCGAACCGCCTGCGGGGGGTCTCGCTGTCAGTCAGTTTGGGAGCGATGAACTTGAGCGCGCAGGGCCGCTTGAGGAGGCAGTGCTCGGCCAGATAGACCTCCCCCATCCCCCCGCTGCCGATCTTCTCTTTCAACCGGTACTGGTTGATGGCGTGCTCGCGGGCCGCCTCAGTCCGGTAAGCGTTGATTGTGCGGACACCAAACACCGAGCCCGCAACGGCCGTCGCCAGCACCACGACATGCTCCGCCAGATTCTCAAGGCTCATGGCCGGATCGGATCCGACGAGAGCCCGGAAATCGGGCATTACCACGTAGAGAAGGCCAACCGCAGCCAGCGGAGCCAGAGCCATCGTCAGAATCATCCCCAGAGCGCGTCGCCAGTGGTTGGGGATGAAGACTGCGTAGATGAAAATCAGGGCCGTCATCACGGCGAGGTCGTTCTTGAAGAAGCTCGCCAGCCTCCAGGCGTCGACGTCGGGGTCGGGAACGCCCCGTCTCATGGCGAGAAACAGGTCGAACGCCGTGTAGAGAGTGATTCCGCCGAACAGCAGCGTTTCGATCCCCCGCAGGCGTCGCAGCGAGGGCTTCGCTCGATCGCTCAAGAGGACGGAGGCCGCAACGAGTAAGATTCCAAGCACCAGCCGTCCGAGAATCCCAACGGTCCGGCGGCTCGGAACAAGAGAGCCCTGAATCAGAAAGGCGACGTAAGCTCCGGCCAGCACGATCAGGCACGCCCTGAGTCGGTCGTGGAGCAGGTTTCGAAATTCTTCCGCCGCGGCCTCATCGCTGTGCGCGATCCAGTTCCGTGGTGCAAAGGTCTCGGGCAGATCTGGCACGCCGTGAACTCCAGGCAAGGACGTGGGGAAGCGGGGATGGAGCGCATTGTCGGCTGCCTTCCCTGAACGCTATATGAATCCCCCGAGCGACGCGCTGCAAGAATCAGTCCGAGGAGCACTCAACGCGGACGCTCCGCGCCTTGATGATCATCGTCACGGGGCGTCCCGGCGCCAGGCTCAACTCGCCGGCAACGGAGGCCAGGACTCCGACGAACCAGCGCAGATCGCCGGTGCGGATGACCACCTCGGCCTCGCGGCCGTGCGCGGCGACCGCTTCTACCACTCCCTGGACCTGGTTCCTCGCGCTGAGGCCAGCGACTGGACCGACCGCCAGCAGGACATCGTCACCGTCCACCTCGGCGGTCGTAGACGCGCCGATCGGCAGATCAGTCCAGGGAACGATTAACGAGGGTCCCCCGTCGAGGTCGATCCGGGTCCATCCGCCGCCCTGGCTCTGCTCGGCGACAGCCCCCGCGAAGGCGTTGCGTACTCCCTCCAGGTGCCTGAAAGCCTCCCGAGAGGTTTCCGAGAGGACTTCGGCGGGGGGGCCCTCGGCGACGATCCGACCGTTCTCCATCAGGAACAGCCGAGTCCCCAGAGTAATCGCCTCCGCCGGGCTGTGGGTGACATAGAGAATCGGAATTCCCTCAGCCCTCTGCACGCTCCGAAATCTGTCGAGCAATGTGTGGCGACCAGGGAGGTCCAGCGCCGAAACCGGCTCGTCGCAGAGCAGCAGCCGAGGCCGCGGCGCGAGCGCCCGCGCGAGGCCTACCCTTTGGCGTTCCCCCCCGGAAAGCGTGGCCACCCGACGGCCGAGCAAACCGGTCACCCCGCAGAGGGCCGCGACCTCCTCCGTCCGCCGGACGCAGTCAGACCGCGAGGCCCCTCGCAGTCCGAAGCCGATGTTCCTCGCAACGTCCAGGTGCGGAAACAAGAGATCGTCCTGAAAGATCATCCCCATCCGACGTCGTCTGAGTGGGACGTGGAGGCCTCGGGCCGAATCGAGGAGGAGTTCGCCGGAGAGCGAAATCCGTCCGGAGTCGGGCCGCGAAAGCCCGGCCAGTAATCGAAGGAGCGTCGACTTCCCAGCGCCTGAGGTTCCGAAGAGGACGCCGATCTCGTCACCCAATTGAACGGTCGCGTCGATGGTCAGGCCCTCATGGACCCGACGTGTGACGTGTGCGTCCAGGAAGGTGGACGAACCGCCCCTCAAGGCTTCCGCTCCACAGCGGGCAGCGTCCGTTGCACGAACGCCAACGCCGCGATTGAGATGAACGAGATCCACAGGGTCAATCGAGCCGCTCGCGCCGAGTCACCCACCTGAACGGCGTCGTAGAGCGCCAGCGAGGCCGTCTGGGTCAACCCTGGGATGTCGCCTGCCACCATCATCGTCGCGCCGAAGTCGCCCAGAGCTCTCGCGAAGGCCAGCGCGGTCCCTGCGGCCAGGCCGCGCCAGGCCAGAGGAAACGTCACGGCCAGAAAGACTGAGGCCTCGCTTCGCCCCAGGAGCCTCGCCACATCCTCCAGACCAGGGTCGACGGCCTCAAACGCTCCGCGGGCCGGCAGCAGGAACAGCGGGAACGCCGCAACCGCTGACGCCAGCACGGCCCCTGACCAGTGAAAGACGAGAACCACGTCGAGATTGCGTTCCAGCCACGACCCCACCCAGGCGCGACGGCCGACGATCTGAAGCAACAGATAGCCCAGGACGGTCGGCGGCAGAACGAGCGGAAGCACCATGACGCCGGCGATGAGACCCTTGCCGGGGAACCGCGTTCTGGCCAGCAGATACGCAGCCGGAAGCCCCAGGAGAACCACCAGGCATGTCGCCGAGGTCGCTACCTTCAGAGACAGCCAGAGCGGCACAAGATCCGTCATCGCGCGTCGCCTCGGGTCAGGTTCAAGGTTGCGGTGACTGAAACCCGCGCCGTTCCAGAATGAGCTGCCCGTCTTCACCTCGGAGGAATTCGATGAACCGCCGCGCCCGCTCCTTTTGAGTCGATCTCGCCACGATTCCAAGGCCCTGAATCCGAGGCGGATAGAGCGAAGGGTCGACATCCACGACCTTCGAAGCACCACCATCGACGAGCGAGCGACTGACGAGAGCCGCATCAGCGTTACCCTGTTCCACGTGCATCAAGGCCTGGGACACGGATCCGGCGATGACAAGCTTGGGCTGAAGGAGGTCCCAAAGCCCGGCCTTTTCCAGGGCGTTTCGGGCTGCCTGGCCGTAAGGGGCGATCTCTGGATTGGCCAATGCGATTTTGCGGACGCCCGGCGCCTGCAGATCGGCCAACGAGGCGACCTCGCCGGCGACGCTTGGATGAACAAGCAGCACCAACGCTCCTCGGGCGTAGGGGACGACGGAGCCCTTCTCGACGACTCCTTGAGCTTCGAGCGCTTCGGGGCGACTCATGTCGGCCGATAGAAAGACGTCGAACGGCGCGCCGCCGCGAATCTGCTCGGCGAGGTCGCCGGAGGCGCCGAAGCTCGGCTCCGCGACGGAGTCGTCGCGAGCCTTGTACGCCGCGAGGAGATCGGGAAGAGCCCGCTGGAGGTCGGCGGCCGCCGCGATTCGAAGCGGCGGTGTTTCGGGGCCGACCACGGAATTGCCGCCGCAGCCAAGGACCAGCGACAGCATTAAGATCATCGACAGGCTGATCGGCCGCAACGCTATGTTCATCGGATCATCGGTCCTCCGGAGGCCTCTCGGAGACGCGGCGAGTGAAGCTCGGTTATTATAGCCCGACCTTCGATGATGGCGATGAGGTTGCGACCTGGCGTGATATCGGGTAAGAGGAATCGTCAGGCCGTCGCCGCGGCCTCCCACCTCGACTTGATCCCGCGATGGGAAGCGGGAGACAATCTCCGGACGACGTCGCGCACGCTCGTCCCGACGCTGCAACGGCGCCAAGCCGCCTGAACTTCGAGGAAAGGCCCCGCCAAGGATGAAGACGGAACAGTTTCTCCAGCACCACGGCATCAAGGGCAACCCGTTCAGCGAGGAAGACGCCCAGACCGACACCGTCTTCAAGCGGCGATGCCTGACGACGATCCACCACCCCGCCTGGAGCAAGGTCTTCGGCGAGCCGGAGAATCCCTCGACGGCCCTCGTCTTCGGCGAAAAGGGGAGCGGGAAGACGGCTCTGCGGCTGCAGATCACCTCGGAGATCGAGCAGTACAACCAGGCCAATCCCTCGGACCGAGTCTTCGTCATTTCGTACGACGACTTCAACCCGTACCTGGACAACTTCCGATCGGCGACGCGGTCCTCCGACACGACCCAGGTGCTCAAGCGCTGGCAGCTTCAGGATCACATGGACGCGATCCTCTCGCTGGGCGTCACCCACCTGGTCGACCTGCTGACCTCGGACAAGGTGGATCTCTCGATCCTCAGCCTCGACCAGCGCCGCGACTTGCTCCTCCTGGCGGCTCTCTACGATTCCTCGACGGGCGAGCCGATCGAGCGGCGATGGAGTCGCTTGCGGCGTCGCTCGGGCTTCCGCCCGCTCTGGAGCCGTCGTGATCTGCAGATCGGATTCGGGACCACGCTGGCCGTGATCGCCCTGGCCTACCTCTTCCCCGCTCTGCGGTCCTGGACGCTACTCCCCTGGCTTCTGGTTCCACTGGCGGCCGGCTGGCTTTACTGGGCCTGGCGGCTCGCCCGCGCTGAGTGGTACTCCCGCGACATCCGCCAGGGGTTGAAGGTCCTCAACCGCGACCCCTCTGCTCTACGATGGGAACTGCTTTGGTTCAGCCCCACCGACCTCGGCGGCCAGCCCATGCCGACCGCCTCCAAGGGGCGAGCGGAAGAGCGATATGAACTCCTCCGGAAGTTCCAGGGGGTTCTCAAGACGCTGGGATACGGCGGGATCATCGTCCTCATCGACCGCGTCGACGAACCGCAGCAGATCGAGGGCGACCCGCGCAAGATGAGGGCCTTGATCTGGCCTCTACTCGACAACAAGTTCCTTCGTCATCCCGGCATCGGCGTGAAGCTGCTGCTGCCAATCGAGCTTGCGTACTACCTGGAGAAGGAAGACAAGGAATTCTACGATCGAGCCCGGCCCGACAAGCTCAACATGATCAAGCCCCTGCGCTGGACTGGTCCCTCGCTCTACGACCTCGCCAGCGACCGGTTGCGAGCCTGTCAGGCCACCCCATCGGAGGACGGCGACGGCGTCCGCCTCCGCGAGTTCATCGACGACACCGTCAGCGACGATTACCTGAAGGAATCGCTGGGGAGTCTCCGCACACCGCGGCACCTCTTCAAATTCCTGCACCGGCTCGTCGAGGAACACTGTCATCGTCACACCGAGGACCAGCCTCGGTGGACGATCGACTACGACACGTTCCGCACGACTTTCGCGTCGTACATGCGCGATCTCGACGCGTTCGACAGGGGCTATGGGCACGGTTGACCTGACCCATCGCCCCGAGGAGTCTGGTTGAACGTCTCAGGCCCGGCCAGAGCGTCGCGAGGAACTCGCATCGACGGCCGGCGCCTCGAGACGGGTGGCGAGCGGGGCCGGCAAGGCGAGTCGCCGAAGATTCACGTGATCCGGTACGCTCGACAGGGCCATCCAGACGCCGTCGGCCGAGAAATCAAGCGTGCGGACCCAACCTGTCTCCCCATCCAAGATTCCAGCCGAAGTCCCAGTCGTCGCATTCCAGAATCGGATGCGGTAGTCGGAACCGGCGGAAGCCAGCACACGCCCGTCGCGGGAAAACGTCAGGGCGTGCGTCTCGCGGTCCTCGGCTGGGCAGGTGGTCCGCAGGACGCCGGCGGCGACGTCCCAGATCTCGATCTGCCCAGAGTCGTCGTTCAGCCGGCTGACGGCGAGTGAGTCGCCCACGGGAGACATCGCCATCGTCAGGATCGGGCGTGAGGCGTCCTCAATCCCCGAGAAACGGGCGAGTGGACGTCCCTTTTCGAGGTCCCAGGTCTTGATAGCGCCGTCGAAACTGAGCGAGATCAGAAGGCGAGAATCCGAGGTGAACATCATCTTCCGTACAGCATCCTCGTGGCGACCGAGGATCGACGAGATACGTCCCTTCTCGGTGTCGACCATGTGAATCCTGCCGTCATATCCACCGAGCGCCAGAACTCGGCCATCGGGAGAGAACGCCAGCGCGCGACACGAACCGACGTCATTCAAGGTCTTCGGAGCGTCGTCTTCGCCCGTCCAGTTCCAGAGCGTCAGCCCCTCGATCCCCACAGCGGCGACGCATCGTCCGTCGGGGGAGAGCGCCGCTCCGTAAAGCTCCCAAGGCAGAGTCAGGCAGGCCAGTTCGCGACCGAAGCCGTCGCCCCTCCCCGCCTCAACGTCCCAGATCCGAACGGTGCGATCCCAGCCCGAAGTCAGCAGGGTCTTACCGTCGCCTGAAAAGCGGATCGTCTC
This sequence comes from Paludisphaera rhizosphaerae, assembly GCF_011065895.1. Taxonomy (NCBI): domain Bacteria; kingdom Pseudomonadati; phylum Planctomycetota; class Planctomycetia; order Isosphaerales; family Isosphaeraceae; genus Paludisphaera; species Paludisphaera rhizosphaerae. The sequence goes on from NZ_JAALCR010000031.1 coordinate 64,169, forward strand.
GATCAGACCTAGATGCCCTTCGAGTTGGACGCCCTGTTCCAATTTCGAGGCGGGCTCCTCTCCGACCATCGCCGCACCGATTCCCAAGATCACAGCCAGCACGCCCAGCCGCCCCCAGGTCAAGAACGGCAGTCGCACCCCCGCGCCCCGAACGTGTTGGACTTCAGCGTCCCACGCCTCGTCCGCCTCCTCGATTGCTCTCCTTCCGCCCCCCATCGCCGTTCTCCTCTCACCTTCTCAGCGCAGCCGAGAAACTCTGGACGACCTAGGCGCGTACGCGTCCGAGGAACGCCCCGTGGGGTTCTTCAAAACTGACTCAATATGCCTGGCCCACCACTCCACATCGAGCGACGGCCGCCCGGCAGGCGACCGACCTGGCAACGACTGGAGACCTCGACCGTGATCTGCGGTGCCTCATCGCACTGATGACGCCGCTCTGCTGCCTAGCACGACCTTCAGGTTGTGGGCATTTTCTGACTCTAACAGTTCTCAGCGTTCTCCGAAATCCTTCGGTCCCAAGATTCGCGACGTTGATTCCGGTATTCACCACGCCGCGTCGGGGGAGCCAGCACCTCGTCTAACAGATTCTATAGGTCAAATCCTTGCACCCACGATCTCGTGACACCAATTCACAAAAAAAGACAGCCTTCACCGCGGCCGCCAGAACAACCAGCCGTTATGGCATGGGTCAAAACATTACCTGTCATTCATGCACACCAAATGGCCGACGGAGATTCACAACGGCATCACAAACTAACAACCGAAAATGACTTAGACGCTCTGACAGCTCAGAGCGCAGGGGTCGACACCCTTGCGAAGACAAGAGTCCCTGCAGCGACGTTCGCCCATAGATCAGGAGCGAGCGAAAGTCGGAAGGAGTTCTGCCTGCAACAGGAGAAAGTGCGGTCGGATTGAACCATGCCCGCCCTGGCTACACGGTCGATCTCAACTCGATTGACGTTCGCCGCCTCGCGATGCGCTGAATCTGAGGCTTCGAATCCTTCCTGGACTAAGTCCAGAACGGCCGCTCTAGACCGATTTCCAAA
>NZ_JAALCR010000032.1 GCF_011065895.1 Paludisphaera rhizosphaerae
CATAATAAATAACGCCCTCGATCGTATGATCGAGGGCGTTATTTTTTGCGCCGAGCTTCTCGCCAGCTTGACTTTCGGCGTGTGTTAACACGCTCGAACTCGGGCGTGGGCGCATGAGTGATTGGTGTCATCTAAATAATTGGTACTGATGAGAATCGAGCGGATTCGATTTGAGAATCGCGATTCGTGTTTCCGGGCTTTCGCCAGAGAATGCTTAAGTGTTGCGGAAATGCCTCAAGATTGGGTTTAGTTGTGAATTATTGTGAATCGGGGGCAGCCGAAACTAGACGCCGTTCGGTTCGTCGTGATAAATCGGTGTCTGATGATCGGCGGCCACGCTGGTCTCGTCGTGCGACTCAGAATCAACAGAAGATGTCCAGGAAGGGCGCGGCGAGGCTTTGCCGGGCCCATGTGCAGGACGCACGATTGGGGCGGCGGCGCCCAGGATGACGGGGGCGAAGGAATCGGACCACGTCGGGCAGTGTCAGGACCAATCCAGGCGGTGGTTGGAGGCGTGGAAGCGTCTTCGCCACATGAGCATGCGAGGGTCGGATGCGTCACGCGGAGCCGATGGAGCCCGAGTTGGAACGACTCATCTCCCAGTGCCTGAAGGGGGACGAGTCGGCCTGGGATCTCATGTTCGAGCGTTACCAGCCGCATCTCCTCTCGTACATCCTGTATCTGCTACGGGGCGAGGGGGGCGTTGAGCTGGCTGAAGAGATCGCGGCCGCCGTGTGGTGCTCGCTGTGCAGCGACTCGTTCGTCCGGCTTCGGCGGTTCGATCCGGCGATCGGGGGCTTTCTCCGCTACCTTGGACTGCTGGCCCGAGGCGAGATCTGGCGGCGGAAGCGGGCGGATCGCAGCCGAGCGTCGCGCGAGAGCCGCGTGGCGCGGAAGGAGTCGACGGTTCCCGACTGCGAGCGCGGCCTCGTCATCCAGGAGTTCCTGGACACCCTCACCCCTCGCGAACGTGAATTTTGCCTTGCCTACCTGCTGAACGAGTTTGAACCCTCCTCTCGCCGCAACTTCAGCGCGGCCAACGGCTGGCAGCTTCGCTGCCGCGTCTTCAAGAAGTTCCGGACCTACTACGGTCGGAACTCCTGAGCGCAGGATTGTCAGGAAACGTGATTGAGTGGGGCACTTTGTTATGTCCGGAGCGGGAAGCCTGGTGTGAGGCCTCCCGACCCGGACGAAGGGTCCCCGGCGAGAGACGCGAGTGAGCGCGTCCCCGCAGGGATCGCACGTGATCGCCCCTACTCCTCGGCGCCTCGATTCAGGCCGTCCCCCCAGGCGAGGGGGGATCGGGTGAACCGTCGCGCCGTCGTCACGACCGAGCCGCTGGATTCAGGAGCCACCGACCATGACTTGGCTTAGCCGTCTCCTCCCGCAGAGCAAGGGCCACCACCTCAACACGACCGACTTCAACCGCCGGATCAAGTCGCGCCGCCGGCGCATGACCCTTGAGAATTTGGAGGACCGCGTGGTCCTCAGCAACGTGCTGGTCACCTTCGATCAGCCCAGCGGCATCCTCACCATCACCCCCGACCAGTTCAACAACCAGTTCAAAATCACCGAACAGAGCACGGCGGCGGGCGGCAAAGTCGTCGTCGAAGCCCTCCCCGTCCTGCCCGGCGTCTTCCAAACCACCATCAACAGCACGGCCGTCCCCTTCACGTCGTGGGAAGCCGTGACGAAGATCGTGGTCAATTTCCAGGGCGGCAACGACACTGACGTCGTCCAGCTCGTCGGCCCTGGCGCCGCGGTGAATACAACTGTTCGCGACGTCCAGTACAACTTCATCCCGGTGACCGGGACGACAAGCCTGGGCTCGACGGTCCTGCCGGCGCAGGCCTCCTCGATCACCGGCGTCAACAACGCCGGCGGCCTCACGATCGGCTCGACGTCCGGCGGCCTTGGCACGGCGGCGACGCCCTTCTCGATCACCAACAGCTCCTTCCAGAGCATGTCGATCACCCAGGCGGGCTCGGGCGCCTCGAACGTGTCGATGAGCGGCGTTACGGTCGCCGGCAACGTCAGCGTGGCACTGGGGACCACCGCGACCAGCACCCTCGCGATCACCGGGGCCACCTTCGGCCCGACCACCTTGACCCAGACCGGCGCCGGCAACGGCGACAGCATCAGCGTCAAGAACTCGACGCTGCAGAATCTGGCGATCGGCCAGGGGAACGGGACCGGCGACATTGTCACGGTGGACACCGTCGCGCTGAGCGACACGGGCAACGGGCTCCGCGTGCAGCAGGGCACTGGAAGCAGCAACACGATCACCGTCACCAAGGTCACGACGCCCAGCCTGGCGCCGCCGACGACGATTCCGCCGCTCTCCTCGATCCCGAGCATCATCATCATGCAGGGCGTCGGCGGCAGCGGCATCGGGACGACGGCCACGGTCGACCAGTCGGTCGTCGAGGGCGACATCCGGATCAGCCAGGGCAATGGCTACAACGACGTGGCCAGGATCACCAACAGCAGCGGCGGCTTCGTCGTCGCGGCCAACCCGCCGGTCATCCCGGTGCCGGTCGCCGTTCTGGGCACCGCCTTCATCTCGCAGGGCAACGGCACTAACCTGACGGCCCTGGTCAGCGGCGGGTCGTTCAACAGCGTGAGTGTCACGCAGGGAACCGCCACCGTGGTTCCGCCAGCGCCGGCCACGCCTCTCCCCAACACGGCGACGGTCACCGGCTTGACGTTCATCTACGGCGGCATCTCGATCGCCCAGAATAACTCGAACGCCGCCAGCCCGACCGGCGCCACCACGGCGACGATCAGCGGCAACGCCACCAGCCCGACCGGCAGCCACTCCATCACCCAGGGGGCGACCGCGGGCATGGTCGCCACGATCACGACCAGCTCGGTCACCGCCGGAACCGCGTCGATCACGCAGGGCAACGGCACCGGTGACAAGGCGACGATCTCGAGCATGACCGCCGGCCTCGGGTTCACCATCGGCCAGGGCAGCGGCACCGGCGACACCGCCACGGTGACCAGCGTTATTGTGACCGGCGGCAGCGGCCTGGTGAATCAGGCCGGCACTGGTGCGACCGCAACCCTCACCACCGTCACGGTGACCGGCGGCAACGTCACGGTCAACCAGGCCGGCGGCACTGCGACTCTGACCACCGTCACGGTGAACAACCCCTCGATTCTGGCGGGCATCGGCAACGTCGTGATCAACCAGACCGGCGGCGGGACCGCCACCCTGACCGGCATCACGGCCCTGTTCGGCGACCTGTCGATTATCCAGGGCGGCACCGGCGCCAGCACGGCCAGCCTGAAGACCAGCACGATCGGGTCGACGATCCCGTACGGTCCGTACGCGTTGCCGGTCCGGGGCGCCGTGACCATCAGCCAGAACGGCGGCGGCAGCAGCGCCACGGTCGGCGCGGCCGGCGGGACGGTTGCGGTCAACGAACTGACGATCTCTCAGGACGCCGCCAGCGCCGGCGGCGGCACGGCGACCGTCGATGGCACGAACGTCGTTGACAACCTGACCATCACTCAGGGCGGCAGCGGCGGCAACTACGCGATGTACCTCGCCACCAACGCGAGCGTCACCGTCGGCAACCAGACGAATCTCACCCAGGGCGGCGCTAACAACGCCATCTTCTTCGCGGCCGTCCTCGGCAACGCGACGACCTTCCTCACCTACGGCCTCCAGGTCCTCGCCGGCACGACGGGCGGCGCCCTGGTGGCGGCCAAGAACCTCATCGTGCTCGACTTCTTCGGCGGCTACATCGACGCCGGCGGGACGGGCAACACCTTCTTCGACGGCGGCGGCAACGTGGGCATCATCGTCTCGCCGAACTTCGCCGTCTTCTCGTTCTGACGACCCATACAGGTCGCACAGAGCCCCCCAGCCTTGGGCTGGGGGGCGACCGACAGGCCGGGCGATCGCCCGGCCTGTCGGCGTTATTGATTGGTTCTCCCCACCTCCGGCCCTTGCAGTGGTCGCAAGCTTCCCCTCCCTACTCCCTCTGTCGGCTTCCAGCCCGTCCGCGTTCGCCGTTCGATCCTAGGTGTGATCATCCGCAAATGTGTGCATGTGCACGTGCAACGGAGTCGGCATGTAGTGCCATGTCGATATTCGCCGGACACAGACGACGCTTCGACGAATGAGAGAATTGTTCGGTTACGATGTTGTTATGCATCGGCTTTATTACAAATCGAAGAATCCTGATGGCGAGAACGTCCCGAGGCGGCCGCTCGTCGGTCGTCGTTTCAGGGGAGCCATGGCCTCGCCCCTCTCGATGCGGCGGCGATGGCGCATCGTGTTTGTTTGAAATGGGTTGCGGCGATTCTTGGCCGGGCTGAGTGGGGGCTGGTCGATTGAAGCTGCTCGGTGGAGGGGGCGGAGACGGCTGAGGTGCATTTTTTCAATGCTTGGAGGGTAATGATTAAAAAAAGCCACGCGGATTCAGGTTGAGCGTGCAATCAGCGTCTCGGTTTGACTATGATCGCTCAGTTGTCATTGTGAACCACATTTAGACCGAGGGCGGTCTAAAACGGCCTGCGAGGCGTGCCTGCTATCAGGCTGTGGCGAAAACAGGGACTTCACGGCGATCACAAGCATGAGCCCGAGTCTTGGCGACTGGAAAACCCGCCTTCTCGCTGCTCCGGCGGCCGTATCGAAATTCGCGCCCTGGGTGATGTGGGCGGCCTACGCAGGGAAGGCGACGCTGGGGGCTTCGATCATTCTGCCGCCGGACGTTGAGACGGGGGGAACGTTCCAACTCGCATTCGTCACGAGCGGGACGTACCGTCCGACGGCCAGCAGCATCGCCACCTACAACGCCTATGTCACGGCCGCAGCCAAGGCGGCCGGGTTGGACGTGATTAACGGCCAGCAAATCACGTGGTCGGCCATCGTTTCCACGGGTACGGTCGACGCCCGTGACAACGCCGTCCAGATGGCCCCGGTCTACAACCTGAATCAGGAGCTGGTGACGCCTGACGCGGGTGGGCTATGGGATAGCTTTACCCACATTCTCCAGAATCCCATCGACGTGACGGAAAAGGGCGACGAACTTTTCTACGAATTCGTCTGGACGGGAACCGACCAGAACGGGAAGGCGCTGCCGTATTACGCCATGGGCAGTCCGTTCCTCGTCGGTTTCGGCGAAGCTTCGGGCCAGTTCACCAACTGGGTCTCGGCCGGTTCCTATCCTGGCACGTTTCCACTGCACCTTTACGCTCTATCCAGCCCCATCATCGCGGCCGTCGTCCCTGAACCCACCTCGCTTGTGGTTCTTTTCTCCGGAACCATTCTCACCGCCGTGGTTTATCGACTCCGGAAGAATTGATCGTCCCGTCCCGTGCGGTCGTTTTCGACGATCGCAATTTCTTTCGATGGAGTATTCGGCGGCACCGCGGCCTGGGCTGCGTCTTGGTTGCTGGCCGACGTCGAGTGATCAGCCACCGGTTCCGGCTCGGTACCCAGATCAGGGAGCGGGCCCGATCCGATCGCGGCTCCTGAATTCCCAGAGGAGGGGCGGCGGGAACTCATCAGGGGGACTGATTTGGGTTGAATTCGAGTGAACCCGAGTACAATTCCCGGTGACTATACCCGCCGAGCGAGGTTGGGGATCAGTCGAGGACGCACCGGGGAGGGCGGGTAGAGATGTTTGAGGCCTTGAATCAGAACCCCGTCTTCTCGGGCGGGATCTGGCTGATGGTCGTGGGCGCGGCGGCGGCCATGCTGCGGAATGCGCCTGGGCGGATCTGGGCGTTCGTGCAGCGACGATTCTCGATCGCCGTCGAGGTGCCCGACCGCGACCCGGCCTTCCGCTGGCTCCAGGTCTGGCTGGCCTCGCAGCCGTACGCCGGCCGGGCTCGCGACCTGAGCCTGGCGACGACCTGGGTGCCCGCCGACGCCGAGCCCGGATCGGAAGGGGCGGTGTCGTTCGACCAGGATGAGAGCGCGTCGCGCGGCGGCGGGACCAAGGTGAAGTTCCTGCTCTCGCCTGCGCCGGGCGTCCACTGGATGTTCTACCAGAATCGGTTCGTGATCCTGAACCGGAGCCGTCGCGACCTCCAGGCGGGGAATGCGCGGACGTTCCAGGAAACGCTGTCGCTCCAGGTGCTCGGCGGCTCGCGTCAACTGATCGAGGATCTGCTGGAGGAGGCCCGCGCGCTGGCCTGCCCGAAGTCGCCGGGGGTGAGCATTCTGACCAGCCGGTATGAGTCGTGGGAGGCCACGTCGTGGCAGCCGCGACGTCCCTTGGCGTCGCTGGTGCTGAGCGACGGCGTGCTCGAAGAGGTGATGGAAGACCTCCGCGAGTTCAGCCGGTCGCGAACGTGGTACGTCGAGCGCGGGGTGCCGTATCGTCGCGGATACCTGCTGCACGGGCCGCCGGGCAACGGCAAGACGACGCTGGTGCTGGCCGCAGCCGGCGAGTTGAACCTGTCGGTCGCCGTCCTCAGCCTGAGCAACCGGATCCTCTCCGACGACTCGCTGCGTGCGATGGTCGACGCGCTTCCCCCCTCCACGATCCTGCTGATCGAGGACGTCGACTGCGCCTTCAAGACCGAGCGGACGACGGGCGACCAGACCGGCGTGACGCTCAGCGGCCTGCTCAACGCGCTCGACGGCGTCAGCTCGCGCGAGGGGCGGATCCTGTTCCTGACCACGAACCACCCGGAGCGGCTCGATCCTGCGCTCGTGCGGCCGGGGCGCGTCGATAAGCGGGTAACGCTGTGCAACGCCACCCGAAGCCAGGCGCGGCGGCTTTACCGCTGGTTCTACCGCGGCTGCGGCGTGACCGACGCCCGCCTCGACGAACTGGCCAATCTGTTCGCCGAGCAGGTTCCCGAGGGCGAGATCTGCATGGCCGCCGTGCAGGAACACTTCCTCCGGCACCGGAATTCGCCCGAGGCCGCGGCCCACGAGGTCGAGTTCGAAACGACCGCGGCCGAAGAGCCGGAGCCCTCGGCCGCGGAACTCTGATTGCGCCGGCGACCGTCAGGGCCGCCCCTCGGCGCGGGGCTTCCAGGCCTCGTCGAAGAACCCCGCCTGGACGACCTTCCCCGGCGTCCGCGAGGTCGGCGGCGAGGCGACGTCGACCACGGCGAAGTCCGGCAGCTTGGGCGACTGCCGGGCGTTGTTGAGGTCGTCGACCTCGCGGTAGGTGAAGCCGCTGTTGAGCACGATGTATCGCTTCGGGTTCAACGGATTGGGGTAGATGAGGATCGGGGCGGACGTGGCCGCGTCGTGCGATTGGCCGGCAATCTCGACGCGGTCATTCGTCCACTTCACGGGCAGGCGGTCGAGGATCTTGGCGAGGACCGCGTTGCTCCCCGGGTCTCCCCAGAGGACCAGGTTTGAGGAGGCGATGTCGGCCTCGGAGACGTCCTTGTCGTCCTTGACGCGCGCCTGGCCGCGGAACTGCTTTCGCCAACGGTCGACCGCGTGGGACATCTCGGCCGAGGCCCAGGCGCCGACCTTCTCATGGGCCGCTGCGCCGGTCGGTCGGACCATCAGGAAGCTTTCGAAGAAGGCGTCGTCGATTGGTCCCTGAAGGCCGTGGCGTTTGGCGAGGGTCGTCCCGTCGTCGGGGCCGGCGAGCGTCCAACGGCCGTCGACCTTGCGGAAGCTCGCGGTCCACGAGCAGTCCGAACCGGGCTTGGGGGCGTCGATCTCGGCGTCGTCGATGCGGACCTTCACCGGCCGGCGGATGTCGAACGGGGAGCGGCCGGAGGGGATGGTCAGGGTCAGGGCCGTAACGTTGGAGGTCTTGAGGGCGGGGCCGCCGTGCGGGGCCTGAAGCTCGGCGTCGACGCGGGCCTTCTCCCAGTGCTTCGCCAGGCCGTCGAGCTGGACCCAGTTCGACTGGTTGTAGCGCAGGGTGTAGGTCGTGAAGACGACGTGGGAGGGGAGGGGGTCGCGGCCGATCCGGGCGATGGCGTCGAGGCGGCGGTCGACTTCGACCTTGGCCTCGGGCGTGTACTTGTGGCCGGCCCCGGCGCCGATGACGTGGACCATGTCGATCCCCTCGTCGGCCAGGGCGCGGGCCATGAAGTCGGCGGCCTGCTTCTGGCCGTCCTTCTCGCCGCTGTAGGCGACCGTCGGCACGTTGAACAGGTTGGCCGCGTAGTCGGTGCTGTTGTAGAGCCGCCAGAGCGTTTGCTCATACGAGGGCGGGGGGGCCGGATCGCGGGCGAGCTTGAGGAAGTCGAACGCCTCCACGAACCCCGCGCCGGGGGATGTCGCGGCCCAGAGCCCGGGATGGTGGGTCGCGTACTGCCAGCAAGCGGCGCCTCCCATCGAGAAGCCTCGCATGACGAGTCGATCGTCGTCGATGGGATAGTGGGAGCGGACGTCGTCGAGGGCCTCGAACAGGTCCACCTCGCCGGCGAATCGGTTGGCGTTGCAGAACCGCCCGTAGGGGTGCAGCACGAAGGCGTTCGCCGGGGCGAACTCGCCGACGGAGTTCATCCGCTGGCGGAGGAAGTTAACCTCGCTGAGGGTCTCGCCCCGGCCGTGACACCAGACGTCGAGCCGGAACTCATGGGGTGAATCCGCCCGGAACGACTTCGGCACGACCAGCCCGTAAGGCTGCACCGACCCGTCGATCTTCGAGACGTAACCTCGGACGACCAGGCCGGTCGCCGAATCCCACGGCGCCTCGCCGCGGCCGAGGGCCTCTGCGCGGGCCTCACCCTCCTTCAGGAGAGCCTTCGCCCCCGGCACTTCCTTCACGTCGAAGAACTCCCCATACCGCAGGGCCGAGTCCACGGCGATCTGGAAAATCTGGACGTCGGGCAGGAGCGCCAGCAGTTTGGGACGATCCTTGAGCGAGCCGCGGAGGCCGTCGATCTTCTTCGCGAGTGCATCCGCCCCGGCCTGGAGCGCGGCGCGGTCGGCGTCGGGGATCGCGACGCCCGGCGGGGGGATCGGCCGCAGCTTTTCCCCGGGGGCCTGGGCCCAAGCCGGGGGGCCGGTGAGGATCAAGAGACAGAGCGTCGCCCATCGATTCGACATGGCTGTTGTTCCTGCTCGGGGGATTCGCGCGATTGCGCTCCGATGATACGGCCCGGAACCGTCGTCGTCATCGGGGAGGCGGCTTCCGGCTTGATGGCGGTGCGGCGATAATCCAGTCGTCCCGCCGTGGGGCGGTTCTTCGGGGAGGCTTGCGACGATGATGGCCCGATCAGCCTCGTTCGGAAGGTCCTTGCCGACTCTCTTCGTCGTCATGACCCTGGCACTGGCGGGCGTTCCATGGTTCGTGGTTCGGTATCGGGAGGCCTGGGAGGCCGCTCGCGACGCCGACTGTCGTGGGCAGTTGTATCAGTACGGGTTCGCACTGCGAAACTACTACGACGCTCACGGTTCGTTTCCCCTGGTCGTTACGGTCGACGATCAGGGACGTCCCATGTTCAGTTGGAGGGCGGCCGCGTTTCAGGAATGGACCGGGCATCCGCTGAACGGGGTCTATCGCTTCGACGTCCCTTGGGATGATCCCGCTAATGCGGCCATGTCGTCGTATGACACGTCGGGTTTTTTCTATTGGTGTCCCAGCGGCAACGGACGGCAGACGAAGGCGACGGATTACGTCGCGGTGATCGGCCCGCACACGGCCTGGCCGGAGGGACGCGGGCTGAGGCTCGACGAGATCACGGACGGGCCGGAGAATACGATCCTCGTCGTCGAGGTGGACGACTCCGGGATTCTCTGGATGGAGTCTCGGGATTTCAGCATGGAGGAAATTCTTGACCGCGGCGGCAGCCGTCGGCATGCCGGCTGGTTCAACGCCCTTTTCGCGGACGGCCGGGTGCGGAAGATCCGTCAGGACGTGGACCGGCAGACTTTGAAGGCGCTGCTGACCATCGACGGCGGCGAATCGGTCGATCCCCGATCCTGGGAACATCCCTGATTTCGTTCTCGGCGCGGTGTAAGAAATCCCGAGGCTTCGTCGACTATCCTCTGTGGGCGGGTCGACGCCCGGGAGGGACGCATGCCGGAGTGGGAGGAGATCCTGGCCCGGGACGGACCGGCCGTCTGGCGGACGGCGTTCCGGATCATCGGCGATCGCGCGGATGCGGACGAGTGTTTCCAGGAAGCGTTCCTCGCCGCCTGGGAGGTCGCGCGTCGAGGACCCGTGCGGAACTGGCGAGCCCTGTTGCAGCGGCTAGCCGCGGCGCGAGCCGTGGACCGGCTGCGGCGGCGGGTTCGTCGGGGAGGTCGCGAGGAGGCCGTGGACTGGGACGCCCTGAGCGGGTCGAGTCCCCTGCCTTCGCAGCCCGTCGAGGACGCCGAACTCTCGTCGGAGCTTCGCGAGGCCCTCGCGGAACTCCCGGCGAAGCAGGCGGAGGCTTTCTGCCTTCAGGCCCTTGAGGACTGGAGCTACGCCGAGATCGCCGAGCACCTGGAGGAGACGACCGACGCCGTCGGCGTTCTGCTGCATCGGGCGCGGAAGCGCCTGCGCTCGCTCCTCGCCCGTCCCCAGGCCGCGGAGGACCCCTCATGAACCCGATCGAGCCGACCCCCGACCCCCTCGACCGCCTGGCGCGGGCCGAGGCCGCCCTGAAGGGATCGCCCTCGCCGGAGGGGCCCTCGGCCGAACTCGTCGCCCGGACTCTCGCCGCGCTCCGCGACGCGGATGCGCGGCCCGCGCCCGATCCTCGCATACGGAGAAACCCCATGTTTGCGATGTTCAAGGTCGCCGCCGCGGCCGTGCTGGCTCTCACGGCCGGCGTCGCCTATCTCATCTCGCCTCGCGTGGAGGCGACCACGGCGTTCACCGAGGCCGCAGCGAAGCTGCGGGACGCCCGGACGCTCTCCTATGTCGGCAAGATGCAAATGCGGCAGGCCGGCCAGGAGCGACCGACCGACGTGCACATGGCCTTCTACTTCAAAGACCCCGGCCTGAGCCGGATCGAGACCGGCGATCCGCTGATGGGCGTAAACGTCCTGGACGCCTCCCAGGGGCGAATCCTGGCGCTCGACGTCGTCAACAAGACTGCGTTGGTCCAGGACTGGAAGGTCCCGAACAACACGAAAGAGAAACTGGCACGTGAAGCGGTCGGCGGCGCGGAACAGATTCGGTCGTTCGCCGGCAAGGACGGTCAGCCCCTGGGCCGTCGCAAGATCGGCGACGTCGAGGCCGAGGGCTTCCGAGTCGAGGACTCCGGCTTCACCTGGGCCGTCTGGGTCGACCCCGCGCGGAAGTTACCCTTGCTCGTGGAGACAACGGTCCGCATCGAAGGTATGGATGTAGCACTAGCACTCAGCGATTTCCGCATCGACCCGCCGCTCGATGACTCCCTGTTCCAGCTCGCTCCTCCCGACGGTTATCGAGTGCGGAAGCTCGATACTCCCCTGACGGGCAACCTTGAGGAGTCGCTCGTCTTCCTCCTGCGCACCTACGCCGAGGCGGCCGACGGCTCGTTCCCCGCGAAGCTCGACGATTCGAAGGCGATCCACCAGAAGATTTCCAAGGAGAAATGGGCGGGGCCAGACGATCCGAAGATGATCCGATTCGCCCAGTCGGTCGCTAGCAGCGTCGTCTTCATCCAGTTCGTTCTCAAGGACGCGTATGGATACGCCCCCGACAAGGTCAAGCTCGGCGAGCCCGACAAGATCCTGTTCTGGTACCGGCCGAAGGGGGGCCAGGCCTACCGGGCGATCTTCGGCGACCTCCACGCCGAGGACGTCCCCGTCGAACGTCTGCCGGAGAAACCGAAGTTCTGAGGGTTCGATGACCGCCGTCCGTTCGGTTTGGGGAAAACTGGCGGAGGCGGCCGATTCTGCCGATATCGATGGGTGGTGACGCCTCTTCGGCGTCGATTCCGCCAGGCCGAGGAGCGACCACCCATGCGACTCGGCCGGGTATTGCCATTGGGGAGGAACCTGGCGATCGCGCTCGCCTGGTTTGGGGCGTCCGTATTCGCCCAGTCCCCCTCGCCGGCTGACGTCGAAGAACGGTTTCGCCGACTGGAACGGCTGGTGGCCGACCAGGCGGATCAGATCCGCGAGCTATCGGCGGAGAACCGCAGGCTCTCCGAGCGCCTCTCGGGCGATCTCCAGACGCCGGACCCGCCCGCGACGAGTCTCCCCGCCATCATCGACGATGACTGGGAGGCGGGCGACGCCGCGACGCCCTCGCCGACGAGTCCGACCGTCGCGAGCGACGAAGCGCCGGGGATCGTCGGGGCGGGCGGCTGGAGGCAAGAGCGCGAGGCGCTCTCCGCCTTGATGGACGCCGGCGACGCCTCGATCGTCGAGCCGGATCTGTCGGCTGCGTCTCGGTCGTACATCACGGGGCTTTACGATAAGGGGTACGTCCTGGTCGCCCCGTCGGACAAGCAGCGCACGCCGTTCTCGCTCAAGCTGAACGTGACGACCCAGGTCCGTTACACCGGGTTCGCCCGCTCGGTCGAGACCTGGACTGACTCCGCAGGGAATGTGCTGCCGGTGCGGAATCGCAGCGTCTTCACGCTCAACCGCAATTGGTTCAGCTTCACCGGCTTCGCCTTCTCGCCCCGGCTCCGATTCACCGCCACGGTGTTCAGCACCTCAGCGACCAACCAGACGATCGCCACGGGGCTGATCGGGTACGAATTCAGCAAGGCGCTCATCGTCAACGGCGGATACTACAAGGTGCCGGGAACGCGCGAGTGGATTGAGTCCGCGCGCTATCCGCTGGGCGTCGATCGGACCATGTCCAACACGTTTTTCCGCCCAGGCATCAGCTCGGGCGTCTGGGCCCAGGGCGAGCCCCTGCGGAACGTCTATTACTACGAGGGGATCTTCGACGACCTCAACTCCATCGTCAACAGCGCGAGCCGCGTGAACACCAACATGACCTACGCGGCCAACGGCTGGTGGGAACCCCTTGGGTCGTTCGGCCCCGGGTTCGCCGACGAGGAATTCCACCAGAGCCCTGCCGTCCGCCTGGGGGCGAGCGTCACCTACAACCGCAGCCGTCGCGAACCCGACCTCGAACTCGGCCAGACCAACCCCGAGAACACCATCCTGCGCCTCTCCGACGGCACGCCGTTGTACCAGGCGAACGCCCTCGCGCAGGGCGTCACTCTCCAGGCGGCCCACGTCCTGCTCGCGTCTTACGACGTCGGCTTGAAATACCGGGGGATGAGCCTCAGCAGCGAAGTCTATACGCGGTGGATCTACGACCTGGACCCCGGCGCGGGGGGGCCGCGGCGGTCGTTCGGGGACATCTTCGACACGGGTGGTTTCGCCCAGGCATCGTACGCGCTGGTCCCCCGGCGGTTAGAGCTGTTCACCCGGGCGTCGGGCGTCTTTGGGCCGTTCGGCGACGGCTCGGAATACGGCGGCGGCGGGAACTGGTACTTCTTCGACAACCGCAACGTCCGGGCTACCTTCGAGGCCAAGCGGATCAACCATTCGCCCGCCAACAACGTGTTGTACGGCTACTTCACAGGCCAGAGCGGCATGCTTTTCCAGTTGCAGCTTCTCACTGACTTCTGAGGTCGGGACGCTCGCGATCGGCGTCGGAGCTGATAGGATGGACGGGGCAAACCGGCCTTCTTTCCCCCTCCCTCGGTTGTCGGAATCCCTCGGTTCATGGTCGAGCAATACGGCGCTCATATGATGATGGCCGGCTTCGCCTTGATGGCGATCGGTTGGCTCTGGCTGGTGGTTTCGGCGTTTCGGGACAGGGTCGGCTGGGGGGTGGCGATCCTGCTGTTCCCCCCGCTGGCGCCGGTGTACGTTCTGATGAGGGGCGGCGCGGTCTGGGCGCCGGCCGCCGTGCTGGCTCTGGGATTGGTGCTGACCGCCTTCCCGCCGCTCTACACAAACCTGGCGCCGATCGACCTCGGCCCGCGCGAGACCATCGTCGAGGGCGAACGACACCTCACTCTGACGGGGTGGGACCGCAAGGACTACGCCTTCCTGGGTTCCAAGTCCGACGCCGTGGTCGTCCAGATAGCGAACCCGGACGTCGACGACGCGACGTTGAACAACCTGAAGGGCTTCGACAAGCTTCGCGAACTGGATCTGTCCGATACGAAGGTCACCGACGAAGGGCTGAAGATTCTCAAGGACCTTCCCGCGCTGACGACCCTGAGGCTCGCCAACACCAAGATCACCGACGCCGGCTTCAAGGCGGCGCTGGCCGACAAGGAGTCGCTCCAGCGTCTCGACCTGACGGGGACGGCGGTCTCGTCCGAGACCGTCGACGCCTGGAAGGCCGCGAAACCGGGGCGGCGGGCTATGCAGTAGCCTACAATCACCAATAGAAGTCGGATCGGACGACAAGGCCTCATCGAGGGTGCAAGACGGTGGCTGACAAGCTCGACGTGACGCGCCACGGCGACCCGAGGAATGCGCTGTTGCTGGGCCGGGCCTGTGCATTGGCCTACCTGAACGAGGCCGAGGGGGCGAAAGGCTTCCTTGAGCAGTTGGGGCTGGAAGCCCGCCTGATCTCCGTCGACAACACCCAGGCCTACGTGGCGCAGAGCCCGGAGGTCGTGCTGGTGGCGTTCCGAGGGTCGGAGTGTCCGACGAGCCTCGACGGCTTCAAGGACTGGCTGCTGACGAACGCCAACAACTACCTGATCCTCCCTGAAGGCCGCATCGGCACCGACTTCGCCGCAGCGGGGGTCGGGGCGCGGTTCCACCGGGGCTTCATGACGGCCCTCGACGCGATCTGGACGCCCCTCCACACGGCCGTTGAAGAGGCGATGCAGAAGGCCGAACGCCCGCTCTGGATCACCGGCCACAGCCTGGGCGGGGCGCTCGCGCTGCTCTCCGCCTGGCGGTTCGAGCGGACTTTTCTCCCGGTCGACGAGATCGTCACCTTCGGCGCCCCGATGATCGGCAACCAGACGGCGGCCGACGCGTTCGAGAAGAAGTTCGCGAAGAAGATCTCGCGCTACGTGAACTTCGAGGACCCCGTTCCGCTGCTGCCGACGGTGAGCCTCTTCGCCAATACCTACGTCCACTGCCCGACTGAGGTCTCGCTGCGCGACGCCGCCGCCGCCTCGGCTCTCGACGCCCTCAAGCAGAAGGCCGGCGTCGCCGCCGACGCCGTGCTCAATGCCAGCGTCATCGACGACGTCTGGAGCGCCGTGCAAGGCCGGATCTCCGCCCACTTCATCGACCACTACCTGGAGCGGGTGGAGAAGAGGATCGAGGAGACGGCCTGATCGGGCTGTACGTTCAGTTGTCGCGATGGCGTGCGTGGCAGGTCGTGCAGGACTTCTCGACGGTGGTGAAGGCCGCCTCGATTTTCTCGCGAGAGCCCAGGGCGCGGGTCTTGAGCGAGGCGTGAAGTGCGTCGGCCTTCCGCTCCGCATCCGCCAGGCCCTGGAGGAAGGCGTCGCCTCGGCTGCGGGCTTCGTCGAGCCGGGCGGCTTCTCGGAAGAACTCGACGACCTGGATCGCGTCGTGCGCCGGGTCGTTTTCCAGGTGATCGGAAGACGTTGTGAACCCGGCCTTGCGGGCGGCTTTCAAGCGATCCCAGGAGCCGTCGAGTTTCACCATCAGGTCGACGAGGGCCGGAACGGGGGAACGTTCGGGGAACTCGTCGCCGACCCGCTTGCGCTCCTCGTCGGTCAGCGGAGTGAACGAGCGGGCCGACTCGTAAAGGCCGCGGTAGTCGGACGAGGCTCCGGCCTGTTTCATCCAGTCGACGGCCTGCTCGACGGTCCAACGCTCGGTGGCCATGCCGCAGATCGCCGCGACGGCCGGACCGCGATGCTTGCCGTGGTGGCAGTGGATGAACACGGGGCCGGGCTGCGTCTCGATGGCCCGGACGATCCGGATCGCCTGCTCGCGGGGCACGCCGTCGTAGCCGATGGGGAGGTGAACGTAGCGGATGCCCGCCTTGCGCGCCGCCTCAACGTCGGGGATGGATCCGTCCACGCTGATGATCGTCCGGATCGCCATCCGCTTGAGGGCGGCCATGTCGGCGTCCCCGCGCGGCTCGCCGCCGCTGTAGAGTCGGCGGCTGAGACGGAAGACGTTCTCGATCCCGGGGACGTCATCGGGCTCGGGGCCGGGCGCGGCCTGGCGTTGATCCCAGGCCGACTCGTACCAGAGCTCGCCGCATTCCACGGCCGACATGATGAGGACGACCGCGACGAGGGCCGCTGCAACTCGCAGATCCACGATGGCTGCAACTCCCTCCGTCGCGGTCGACGTTCAACTCTTACTTCGCATCGGTTGCCGCAACGGCCATGTTCGGCGGGGTCGTCGGCAGGCCGTGGAGCCGCACGCGGTGGCCCAGGCCGTGGAGGCATTCGTCGATCCAGAGCTTGGTCAGCTTCTCCTGGACCGTGTTCTGCGAGAGCCGGCTGCGGAGGCCGTCGAAGGCGACGTGGTCCAGCGGCTGGTCCTGGTTGAAGCAGGAGAAGATGACCGTCTCCTTGCCCGTCGCGGGGTCGCGATGGGTCTGGAGGCACTGGGCGCAGATCTCCTTCATCATGCACTGCATCGGCGAGTTGATGCTGCCGATGGCGTGGTGGCCCGGCTTGAGGAACGGGGCGAGGACCGTGTGTCTCGCCTGCTGCACCCCGCGCATCATGCCGTCGGAGCCGATGACGACCAGGCGGTCGACCTCATCGAGGGGGATCTCGATCTCGCCCAGATCGCCGGTGGCGTAGGCGGCCATCGCTTGCACGATGTTGCCGACGAACGAGCGGTCCTGGACCCGCCCGGGCGTGAACCCGGGGGCCTCGTCCGAGCACCAGACGACGACGGCTGCCGCGGCCTCGATCTCCTCGACCTTGTAACGGTCGATCAGCTTCTTGTAGCCGGCGAAGTAGAGCACCCGCGAGCCCGCCGCCCGCAGCGCCTGGCCGATCGAGAAGAGCACCGCGTTCCCCAGGCCGCCGCCGGCCAGTAGGACCGTCTCCTGGCCGGGCGTCTCGGTCGGCGAGCCGGTGGGGCCCATCAGGCAGATGGGCTCGCCCGGCTGGAGCAGGGCGCAGAGGTCCGACGAGCCCCCCATCTCCAGCACGATCGTCGACAGCAACCCGCGCTCGCGGTCGACTGACGCCCCGGTCAACGCCAGGGCCTCCATCGCCAGGATCGTGGCGCCGTCGCGGCCGGCGAGCGTCTCGAAGTTCTGGAGCCGGTAGAACTGACCGGGCTGGAACGCGCGCGCGGCGATCGGCGCCCGGACGACGATCTCGACGATGTTGGGGGTGAGGCGAATCACCTCGTGGACGACCGTCCGCAGCTCGTCGTTCAGCTTCGCGACCAGGTCGCCCGGGGCGGGTTCGGTCGCGGGCGTCTTGGCGAGGGCTCGCGAGACGACCGGGTAGCCCTGCTTGGCGCTCGCCATCGCCTTGACGACGTTCCCCGCGAACGAGGGGTGCAGGTCGCCGAAGAAGCTCATCGAGCGGCCGTCGGGGCGCATCGACATCAGCACCCGGACGTCGGTCGGCTTGGAGACGGCCTCGGGCTTGGCGGGGTTCCCTTCCTCGTCGAGCGCCTGGAAGTAGCGGCCGTCGACGCGGACGTTGTGCGCGTCCTCGCGGGCGAGGACCGTGTTCGGCTGGGTGCCGGCGGCGACCAGGATCGTCCGGGCCGGGAGCGTCACCTCGCCGGCCGAGGTCAGCGTCCCCGCCTCGGCGTCGAACGCCTGGCGGCGGCACTTCAAGGCGCGGGCCGCGCCCTGGGAGTCCACCTCCACCTCCTCGGGGACGAGCAGCTCGGCGAAGCGGATCCCTTCCTCGAACGCCTTGGCGACTTCCTCATGGTTGAGCGTGTAGCTCGGCGCGTCGACCAGTCGGCGACGGTAGGCGATCGTCACGCCTCCCCACGAGTCGAGCAGCTCGATCAGTCGGGGCTGGCGACCCTCAGCCGCCGCGGCCTTGCGCTCGGCACGGATGGCGCGGCCGTGCTCCAGGAACTCGGCGGCGACCTCGGCCTCATCGCCGACCCATCGCGAGCGGACGTGGTCCTCGCCGTGGGCCTTGACCAACTCCTCGTAGCGCTTGAGGAACTTCTCGACCTGGACGATGTAATAGGCCAGCGATTCCGTGGCTGTGTCGACGGCCGTCAGGCCGCCGCCGATGACGACGATCGGCATCCGGACCTGGAGGTTCGCCAGCGAGGCGGCCTTCGCCGCGCCGGTGAGCTGCAGAGCCATGAGGAAGTCGGACGCCTGCCGGACGCCCCGGGCCAGGCCGTTCTTCATCGGGATGACGGTCGGCCGGCCGGCCCCCATGCAGAGGGCGATGTGGTCGAAGCCCATGTCGAAGGCGTCGTCCACGGTCAGCGTGCCGCCAAACCGGACGCCGCCGAACATCGCGAACTCGGCCCGACGTTCCAGTACGAGCCGGATCAGCTTGAGGAAGTTCTTGTTCCAGCGGACTGTGATGCCGTACTCGGCCACGCCGCCGAAACCGGCCATCACGCGGCGGTCGAGCAGCTCATAGAGCTTCGTCACGTCCCGGATCGGCTCGAAGGGCGTCCGCTGACCGAAGGCGTCGACGCCCGAGATCGTCTCGTCGAGCGGCTCGATCTTGAGCCCATCGACCGCGACGACCGAATGGCCGTCGTTCATCAGGTGGTGAGCCAGGGTGAACCCCGCAGGCCCCAGACCGACCACGAGCACCTTCCGCCCGGTGGCCTCGCGCGGGTACGGCCGGGCGAAGTTCAGCGGGTTCCAGCGCGTGAGGAGGCTGTAGATCTCAAACCCCCAGGGCAGCTCCAGCACGTCCTTGAGCGACCGCGTCTCCGCCTGGGGGATGTCGACGGGATCCTGCTTCTGGTAGATGCATGACTTCATGCAGTCGTTGCAGATGCGGTGGCCCGTCGCGGCGCACATGGGGTTGTCGATGGTGACGACGGCCACGGCGGCGATGGGGTGGCCGTCCCCCTTGAGCTCGTTCATCTCGGAGATCTTCTCGCCGAGCGGGCAGCCGGCGAGGGTCACGCCGAAGAGGCTCTTCTTGAAGGCCCCGGTTTTCTCGCGGAGGCCCGTCGAGCAGGAGTCCTTCCCCTGGTGGTGGCACTTGATGCAGTAGCCGACCTCGTCGAGCGCGCCGGCGAGATCCGTGCCGGCGTCGGTGAGGTGGAAGCCGTCGCGGTGCCGGGTGTGGCCGATCTTGGCGACGAACTGGGTCGTGCCGTCGGTCTCGCGCTCGTCGTATTCGACGAGGTGGAGGAAGTCCAGCTTGTGGGGGTTGCCGAAGACGACCTTCGAGGGGTGCTTGGCCTTTCCCTCGGGGGAGAGCACGGCCCAGACGGCGTAGTCGGCGGCGAGCTTGAGCTGCTCCTCGTGCGCGGGTTCGTCTTCCATCCACTTCAGGACGTGCTCGGCGAAGCTCGCCTCGGTGATCGGGCCGAGCATGAAGGCTTCCAGCTCGGCGGTCACGGCGGCGGAGTCGATCGCCATGGCGTGTTCGGCCGTCTTGCCCGTGAGCCTCCGCTGGACGAACTTCCGCTTCACGGTCCGGAGCGGGGCCAGCTCGTCATGCCGGAGGCGCAGGGCGTTCAGCTCGGCCTCGACATGAAACAGCCGACCGATGAAGTCCTCAACATACGGAGCGACGCCGACGATCAGCTCGGACGCCGCCTTGGAGGCCAGGGCCGTTGGGTTCTCGCGAGCCGCGAGCAGCCCGGCGTGGAGTTCCGGGGAACAGGCGAGCAGATCCGAGAGGAAGGCCGCGTCCAGCCGGACCAGCCCATCGCGAGAGTAGAGGTCTTGGAAGGAGAATCCAAATCCCAGGCGGCTACCGTCGTGGTCAGCGTGCATGTCACTCGGGGGCGGAGGAGGTACGTACAGTCGTCGTTTCGTCGAGGTCGGTTTCATTATAGCGTCGGCCGATAGCGTCGGCCGCGCCACTTGGCTTGACCTCGAGCGACGGGTCCACGCGCCGGGATCGGCCAGTCATCGTCAGTCGTGGACCTCCTGCCACTCGCCGCGACGACTGTCGTAGACGATCATGCTGAAGACGCCCGAAGGATCACTGAAGTCGAACATGTAGTCGTCGGCCTGGGCGTGGTAGAAAGCATGGCCTCTCAGGAGCCGGGGCAGCGAGGCGTTGGGCAGGATCCCAGGAGGGCGGTCGGGGTATCGGCCGGTCTCGGTCCGGTGTCGATCGATCGCGGGTTGGAGACTTTCGCAATACGCCTTCGCGTTGTGGATGTCGTACTGAAGCAGGGCCACGCCGAACGGCAGCGAAAAGACGGCGCTCCCCGCCACGAGACCCACGAGGACGACGCCGGTCGTCGATCGCCGCAGGATCGGCGAAGCCCATTCGACGACGGCGCCGATCGCCGGTTGCTGCCGTGCCGGCGAGATCCGCGCGACGACGAACATGCAGGCGGCGAGCCCGAAGCAGAAGACCATGACCCAGAAGGCCAGGATGAGGAGGATGAACTGTTCCATCGATCCGCGGAAGTGGCACGCGAGCGCGAGATTCATCGCGACCGAGGCGGCCAGGGCCAATCCGAAATCTCTGCGCATGAGTGCCTCCTGTCCTTTTCCGCATCATACGGGAGAAGGAGGCTGCGATTGGAGGAGCCGGTAACGCTGGCGGGGATCGATTACTCCGGGGCCACCACGAAGATCGCCTCATCCGGCAGCGAGGCGATCCGACGGCCCTCGGCTTCCAGTTGCTCGTGGGGCAGGTTCATGATCGAACGGACGAATTCGGGTTTGAGGGTGAAGACGAGGCCGTGGTTGGTCTTGCGGTCGCGGACCACGGTCTTGAGGGCGTCGGCGGAGGCTTCCTCCAGCTTCAGGTTGAGCTTTCCCGCGCTGACGCCGGTCGCGGCCTGAAGTCCGTCGGCCATGCACGAGTACTGGACCTCGGCCGGACTGCGGTGGACGACCAGCAGGTTGAAGCTGTGGCGGGGGAGGCTCAGCTCCTTCAACGCGCGCTCACCCATCCGATAGCCCGCGACGGCCCAGGGGCCGGTTGCGCCGTGGACCTCCTTAACGCGCGCGAGACACTCAGCGACGGCCGGGCCGTAGGCGGCCTCGGGGCTGATCGCGAGCGTGGCCTTCCAGCGGGTCTCCGAAAACTTGCGGCCGTCGCGCTCGCCGGGGACGCCGTCGATGTACTGGAGGTAGAGCGTCCAGGGGCCTTCGCGAAGGTCGGGGCAGGGGGCCTGGCCCTGGGCGTTGGTGCGAATCTCGGCCGGTTCCTCGGTCCCGTGGAAGACCTTCACCACGGCGTCGGCGACCGGACGGCCCTTCCAGGTCGCTTTCAGAACCGGCGGGCCGCCCGCGTCGGCGACCAGCAGGAGGCGAAGCTGGTCGTCTCCCAGGCCGAGGTTCGCCGCGCCGGCGGCGTCGACGGCCCGGGTCTGGGCGTAGGCGGCGAGCTGGATGACGAACGTCTTGCCCTGGTAATCGATCACGCCCCGATCGGCGTAGGCGCTTAGGAGGGCGGGGCCCGGTTGGGGGAGCCTGGCCTCCAGGCCGTCCGGCAGGCGGACGACGTCCAGGGGCTTGCCGTCCGCCCAGACCTTGGTGCTGGCGATCTCCGCCACGCGTTCGGCCTCGCCGGGGGCGGGCGTGTCGCCGAAGGTCATCCGCGCGGAGTCAGGGGCGTCCAGATGGAACCAGAGTTCATGGGCTCCTGCCTGAGCCGCCCCGAGGGTCAGGATCCCCGCCGCGACGGCGAAGCGGAAGCTTTGCATCGTATCGATCTCCTCGAAGGAAGGCTCAATAAGCGTCGGCGCTGACGACCTCGCCGCCCGCCACGGTGGCGACGGCCTGCCAGGCCGTGACGTTGACGGAGTCCTTGAAGAACCGGACGCTGCCGTCGCACATCAGGACGTTGACCCCGCCGGAATGCCGGCTGCGGGCGGTCCGCCAGCCGTGCTGCGGTCCGCGGAGACAGTCGTAGATCTTGCTGTTCGGTCCCATGTAATGATCGTACATGGTGTGGCGATAGTCGCCGTCGATCCAGTTGGTGTGCCGATCGTAGCGGTAGTTCGTCGACGCCTGGCAATCAGTCGGCACGAGCGGCTGATAGTTGAAGATGTCCGCCGGGGTGGAGAGGCTGAGCGTGAGCTGGACCATCACCTCCTGCGGGTTCGGCGAGGTAGTGGCGTTCGGGCCGACGAGGCTCTCGCTCATCATCGCGGTCTGGCTCGTGCCGTCGATGACGGTCGCCATGCTGGTGGTCGAGTTGAGGTAGAGGACGCCGTTCGGCTTGCCCCCCGTCCAGGGAAGGCCGTCGCCTCCGGGCAGACCGTCTCCCGAGCACGAGGCGTAATTGCAGGGCGCCTCGTTTCCGTTCCTCGCGCTCCGGACGTCGCTCGGGCAGAGGAACGAGGTGACCTGCATCTGGTAGACGGTCGTGTTCTGGGGCATGTCCACGCCGTTGATGTCGTACAGCGGGAGCATGAAGTTCATCGCGTTGGACGCGGCCCCTTGCTCCAGGTAGGGCAGAAGTTGGAGCAGGGACGAGTAGCGGAAATGCCCCGGGGCGGTCAGGTTCTGGGCCACCCACCAGTTATTCATCGGGGCGACCCAACCGGCCGAGGGGAAGGCTCCGATGGACGAGTGGTAGTTGTGAAGCGAGAGCCCGAGCTGCTTCAGGTTGTTGGTGCACTGAATCCGCCTGGCCGCCTCCCGCGCCGCCTGCACGGCCGGCAGCAAAAGCGCGATCAGGACCGCGATGATCGCGATCACGACCAACAGCTCGATCAGCGTGAATCCACGCCGAGTCTTCATGGGCCCCCCTCCCCACCGGTGTTGTCGACGACTGTTCGTTGCGTATTACGAAATACGAAATCGTCATACTGATCGACGGCCATCGTATTCACGCCCCGAGGTGAAAGCCAGGGCCAAGCTTTGGATTTTCTCAGTCGTCGTGCTGGAGGAGCCCTCACCGTGTTGGAACGGGTTTTGCGTTTCTCTTTCACCCGTAACGGAGGCTGAGAGCGCGCTCGGCCCTTCCATCGATCGATGACTCAACGACGGAGAACGAACCGATGAAGCTCTCGAACGTGAAGCTCGCCGCCCTGGGATTCCTGCTCTCGCCGCTGCTGGGGCTGGCGACCGGCTGCGCTCCGGAAGGACCGGCTGAGAAGGCCGGCAAGAGCGTCGATCAGGCGGTGGAGAACGCCAAGGACGCCGTCAACCCGCCCGGCCCCGTCGAGAAGGCCGGCCGAGAGGTCGACAAGGCCGTGAATCCCTGACGACCGGGTGGACTTGTACCTCCCCTCGGGCTTTTCGCTCGCATGTGGACGAGGCGATTCCAGGGGGCGAACGTGCTGGCGCCCGCGGTGAGATCCGCCGATTCGAAGGCGGAAGCCGTTGGGTGCCGGCTGCTTATCGACCTGGGCCGGTGGATTCCGGGACCTCGGATTCAAAGTCGATGATTTTGCCGCCGCCAGAGTTGGCCTCGTCAATCAGTCGTCGATCGGTGGCGTCGCGATCCCAGGCGCGCGCCCCGGCGTTGGCGAGGACCCAGACGCTCGTCTCGGCGGCGGAAAGGGCCTTGAGTCGGGGAGGCCAAAACATGGGCTCCTCGGCGATGCGCGGTTCCCGAGGCGTGCTGGGCGACGTGGGCGCGGGAGCAGGCGTGACGTCGGTGAAAACCGGCGCGGTAGGTAATTCTCCGCCCTTCTTGTCGAAGTACAGGTTGTCCTTGAGATAGACGTCGCACGGTCCTCGACCATCCAGGAAAACCGTCTTCGATGATGTGCTGGGGCCCTTTTTCGCCACGTTGCCCACGATCACAATCGCGCCCCGCTGCCAATCATGGCCGCTCCATTCGCCGGGGTTGAGCGCGTACTGCATCACGCGACCGCCGGGGTTGTGGATCAGGTTATTCACCACCGCACCCCGGGCTCCCCCCTTGAAGAGCGGGTTGCGATCGTCGTTGCTGATGTACAGGTTGCCGATGATCGCGATCTCGGTGGCGTTGTCATGCACGAGCGAGCCCTTCGAATGCTTTCCCTTGGCATGGGTCGAGTTGTGAAGACCCTCGCCGATGATGCAATGGCTGAACGTGACGCGGTGCGATGTGTTCTTTCGCCATTCGTCGGGGTTCGCTCCGTCGAACCGAGGGCCGGAGGCGTTCAGGTTTTCGTCGGTCGCCCAGGTGAGGGAACAGTGGTCGACGATGACGTCGTGCGCGCCGTCGGCCGTGGTGAGTCCATCCACTTCCCATCCGCTCTTTCGCTCACGGGCGCTGGCGCCCGGACGAATCCGGAGGTGACGGACGATAACGTCGTGGGTGGTAATCCCCATGCCGCCGTCGGTGATCGTGATGCCTGGCGTCGGCGCCGTCTCCCCCGCGATCGTAACGAACGGCCGCGCAACCTTGAGCGAGCGCCCTCCCATCTCGATCTTTCCGCCGACCGCGAACTCGATCACCCGAGGGCCGTCGGCCGCCAACGCCTCCGCGAGCGAACCCGGCCCCCCCGCGGCGAGCGTGGTTACGCGGATCACCTTTCCGTCGCCGCCGCCTCGCGTGTCGGTCCAGCCGGGAGGCGTCTCCCAGTCGACCTGAGCTGCCACGGCCCGCGACCCGATCAGGACAAGCGAAGCAACCAGAAATCCGATTGATGCCGACTTCATGAGAGCCCTCGCGGGGTGGAGTGGGGAAGGACTCGGGAGCAGGCCAGGCAGGCGGAACCCGCGGTTCCGCGCCATTCACTTTACTGTCGACCGCAGCGCGAAAGGGCGAGGTCAGGATTCGCAAAGTCAAAAAATGCTGTCAAACTTAGTCGAGGAGCGGCGTGGCGGTTGGCTTGGGGCTCCAACTGGTCTCGACCTTGGAGGTCCAGAGGCTCGTTGGGAAGCCGCGAATGCGCACCCAGGTCTCGAAGGGATTCCCCTTCGCGTCGCGACCGGTGAGGAAGTAGACGTAGTCCTCTCGCCTGGAGGTCCACGTGTAAGGACCGCGGAGAAATCTTGGCGCCCGCCTGCTCAGGATGGTCAGGCCCGACTCCTCGGCCCATCGGCGGAGTCGACGCTCGGCGACGTAGGCGTCCCCGCACACGAGGGCGCAAGCGGCCAGAAGGCTCCCAGCGGTAATCGCGATCGTTACGGCGTCGTAGCCGAACATTTCGTTCTCCACCCGGATTCGTCGCACCGGGCGTGGAACTCTCCTTGAGTTGGGATGGATCGATGGAGTCCATCCCCAGATAGTCCTTTCGGATTCCTCGTCGACTTCTTACGTGGGCGGCTCCGAAAAGATGGAGAAGCCCAAGCGAATGGGTCGCGTGCCCCAGGTGCGCGGAAAGCCCTGAGAAGGTGGCCCGCAATCATGGTACCTTTTCCTGGAGCCCTGCGGGTGCGTTCGCCCTGATGAATGCGAGCCCTGGCCAGGTCTCGGCGTCCGGTTGTCGGGAGTCGCCATGCCTGGACCGATCCTCCTCGTCTTGATCCTGGCGGCCGCGGTGTATCTGGGCGTGATCGTTCATGAGGCCGGTCACGCCCTGATCGGTAGGGCGGTTGGTTTCGTGGTCACCTCGGTAGGGCTCGGCATCGCGGGGCCGTTTCTCGTCCTGCCGATGGGCGGCACGCGGTTGTATCTCGGCTTGACCAGGCCCTTTCAAGGCATCACCTTCGCTTTTCTCCCACGCGTCTACCCCGACCGGAAGCGCATGGCGGCTTTCGTGTCCGGGGGGATCGCCGCGAATGCACTTTGCGCCGCATTGGCGATCGGTCTTGCCTTATGCCTGCCGACCGGCCGACTCAAGACCACGTCCGCCATGTTCGCCGCGATCAACGCTATGCTTGCGACGTCCAGCCTCATCCCCGTCAGCTTTCGCGTGGGCGGGGCGATGTTGCGCAGCGATGGCAGGTTGCTCCTGGACGTCCTCCGCGTCGGCTCTCTGAGGCAGCCGCCAGCGGATGTCATCCAGAACGCGCAGGGATGCCGTCGGCTGTGGCAAGCAGTCGGCGATCGGCTGATGGATCGCCTCTACACGTTGAACGCTGCTTTATCGTGGATCGATCTGGGAGCTACGGCAAAAGCCGAATCGGTCTTTGCCGAGGCGGTCGCCATCGACGTCGCGCACCCGTACATCGATTGGCTGGAGGAAGTCGCACGAACCAACCTGGCACTCGCCAAGGGCGATCCGGCCGAGGCGAGCGCCGCCCTATCGCGGGCGGAGAGCTTTGGCGAGACGTTCGGAGAGGAAGGGGGATACTTGCTCGCCTTGCTGCGAGCCGGCCTGCTGCTGATCGAAGACAGGCAAGGCGAGGCGATGGCGGCGTTGGAGAGGCTGCCGGCCGACCCGGTGGGCCGGACTCGCCCGGAGTTCGGCCTGTCGGCGCTGACCGTTCACCTTCGCGTCGCCTGCGTCGCCGGCGACCAGGCTGCCGTTTCCGAACTGCAATCCCGCTACGAGGCTGAGCGACTGAGACATCTCTCGGACGTGCGCGATTTGCAGGTCTACCGTGCCTTGGCCCACTTCGCCGCGTCGCGCGGCGACGACGCCCGCGACGACTACCGCCGCGCGTTAAAGGCCATGGCACCGCTCGCCGCGGCGTGGCGCGACCCCCATGACAAGGCCGCCTTCGTCGACGCGCATCGCAGCCTGATCGAGGAGGCCATGGAAGCTCTCGGCGTCGAAGACGTGGCGCCTCTCATCGCGGCCGTCGAGACGCAGGAGCCAGACCCCGCCATTCTGGCTCGAGAACAATCGAGGCGACGGTGGGCGCTCCGCTTGATGTTGATCAACGCGGGTTTATTCGTCCCGTTGTGGCTCGCGGCTCTCTCCATACGGCCGCGCGGGGCGCCTATCATTTTCCTGGCGGTGGTGCTGGGGCTCTTCACGGTGCTGGGCGCGATCGGCGTGCTCCTCGATCTGGCCGTTCGCAGGCTCCTCCCCTCGTTGAGGCGACTCTCCGGCGCGATCCTTCTCACCGTGGCCCTGATGCCCTGGCTCGTTGAGTTGATTTTTTGTGTCGTCACCACGTTAACGCCGTGACGGCGTTTCAGAGATCTCGATCGGGCCTGGAACTCGGCGAGCCGATCAAAGGCCGATCCGCCGTGCTGTCCCACACGGATTCGACCATCGACTCCAAACCGGCCTCGAACATCAAACCCTGACGTGAGGCGAGGACGCTCGCCCTGGGGAGAATCTGGCGAAGGGAGGGGGCGTCGATCTCGGACTTCAGCGCGCGAAATAATGGCCGATCGCAGGCGAATTCACGAAGAGCCTCGATCCCGGTCATCGCCAGGGGTAGCCTGAGAGCAGCATTGTGTTGGTGAGGCAGACACGTAGGAATGCCAAGTCTCTCTCGATGGAGATGTCGATGACGCGCATCGTTTGCATCGCGATCGGTCTGGCGGCGTTGTCCGGAGCCGCCCTCGCCGACGAGAAACTCGCGACGATCGAGGGAGCCTGGAGGCAGGTCGAGAGCAAGAACGGCGCTGCGAAGGAATACGAAAAGCTTCCCGATGGCGTGGAAATGACCGACTACATCGTCGGCGGAAGGTTCATCTGGACGATCGTCCAGAATGGGAAGATCCTCGGCGCCGCCGGCGGCCGCTACAAATTGGAGAAGGACAAGTTCACCGAGATCATCGAGTTTGTGAGCGGCGATGGAGTCCCCGACTCGTTCGTAGGGAGCACGTTTGAGTTCACAGTCAAGCTTGAGGGAGACGTCATGACCAAGGTCGGGACGATCCAGTTGGGCGGGCGGGACTCGAAGATCGACGAAAAATGGGTGCGGTGCAAACCTTGAGAGCCGACCAGGGGGCGTCGGCAGTTTCACTCAAGGGGCGCCACGGGAGAGCCATGACCATGCCTGAGCCGACACCGTTTCAGTTCCGGATCTCGACGATCTCCCTCCTTACGGCTGTGGCGGCGCTCACGATCTCGCTCTTCCTGCTCACCGCACGCCACAACGCTCAGCTCATGGAGATGACGCAGAGGCACAACGCCGAGATCGCCTCTTTAACGCGGCGGCACAACATCGAACTGCTTGAGATGACGGCTCGCCACACCACCCAACTCGTCGAGTCCGCCCGCTCGATGATTCAGGTCCAACAGAAGGCGAACGTGCCCTGAGGGGGGGCGGTCGGCGATCGTCCAATTCTTCGTCCACCCGATCGGCAGCGCCTCCGATCGGCGCAGGTCTTCGGCCGGTCGACATGCGGCGAAATCGTTAGGACCAGCAAGCCTGGTCGTTGCGCCGACCAGGGGGGCTCCGCCTGGGCGAGAGGTTGGGAAGTCGGCGGCTGGGGTGGTTGTGGCGATTGCGCCGCTGGTCTTCCTTGGCGGTTTCTCGTCCCGCGAGTGCGTTCTTGCGCCACCCTATTTTACGGAGGGCGATCCTTGGCAGCGTGGTTCTCTACGTCGTGCAATTGGGACGACCACGGAGAGTCTGGTGAGAAAAGCGGACGATCGAACCCGCCGTAAAGGTGAGAATGTCTGAGGAAAACATGTTTGTGGTTATTGGTTTGCGTCGATTCCGGCCGAGCGGCGTCCGGTGCGAAGGAAGCCAATCGGAGCCAAACTCCGGACCGGCTCTGATCGAGGTTGGCGACCAGGATTGCAGACCGCCGCAGTTCGTCTCCGATTGTCGCGGCCCCTCGTTCGTTCCTTCGGGGGGGCCTGCTCCCATTTGAGGAAGGAGTGAGGTCGTCGAGGCTTGGGGGCCTTCTGAGGTTGTGCAACTTCAGGGCGAACCGCTGTAAGCTAAACTGGTGAATGATCGAAAGGGCTGATCGTCGGGGCGGCCCCACGATGTCGAACACTTGCGCCGGGGCGGGATCCGTTTCATGAAGAACGAGGATTTCGAGAAGCTCGGGGTCTTTTATCTGGGCAAGGAGTACGACCTCGGGGAGCGGGCGACGACGCCGAATCTGCTCCTGTACGACTCAAAGCAACTGACGACGCACGCGGTCTGCGTGGGGATGACGGGGAGCGGCAAGACGGGGCTCTGCATCGCCATGCTGGAGGAGGCGGCGATCGACGGCATCCCCGTCATCGCGGTCGACCCCAAGGGGGACATCGGCAACCTCCTGCTCGACTTCCCCCAGCTTCGCGGCCAGGACTTCCTCCCCTGGGTCGACCCCGATGAGGCGTCGCGCCAGGGGATGACCGCGGAGGCCTTCGCCGACAAAACGGCCGAGACCTGGAAGGACGGCCTGGCCAAATGGGGTCAGGACGGCGCGCGGATCCAGCGGCTGATGGACTCGGCCGATATGGCCATCTACACGCCGGGCAGTTCCGCTGGGCTGCCGCTGACCGTGCTGCGATCGTTCTCCGCCCCCTCGGCCGCCCTGCGAGAGCAGGGGGAGGCTTATCGTGAGCGGATCTCCTCGGCCGTCTCGGGGCTGCTGGCACTCCTTGGGATCGACTCCGACCCCATGACCGGCCGCGAGCACATCCTGCTCTCCAGCCTGCTCGACCGCTCCTGGCGCGACGGCCGCGACCTCGATCTGACCGACCTGATCCACGCCATCCAGTCGCCGTCCTTCGACAAGGTCGGCGTCATCGACCTGGAGACGTTCTACCCGGCCAAGGAACGCTTCGCCCTGGCGCTTCGGTTGAACAACCTGCTGGCCTCGCCGGGCTTCGCCGCCTGGATGGAAGGGGACGCCCTCGACGTCGGCGGCCTGCTCTACACGCCCGAGGGGAAACCGAGGATCTCGGTCCTTTCGATCGCCCACCTGAGCGACGCCGAGCGGATGTTCTTCGTCACGATCCTGCTGAACGAGGTCCTCTCGTGGGTCCGCGCTCAGCCGGGGACGTCGAGCCTGCGGGCGATCCTCTACATGGACGAGATCTACGGCTACTTCCCCCCCTCGGCCAACCCGCCCACCAAGAAGCCGATGCTGACCCTGCTGAAGCAGGCGCGGGCCTTCGGCGTCGGCGTCGTGCTGGCCACGCAGAACCCCGTCGACCTGGACTACAAAGGGCTGTCCAACTGCGGCACCTGGTTCCTCGGCCGGCTCCAGACCAAGCGGGACAAGGATCGCGTGCTGGAGGGCCTGGAAGGGGCTTCCAATGCCGCCGGTGCGAGCTTCGATCGGGCCGAGATGGACAAGACCCTCTCCTCGCTGGGCAAGCGGGTCTTCCTGCTCAACAACGTCCACGAGGATCACCCGATCGTCTTCGAGAGTCGCTGGGCCCTGAGCTACCTGAGAGGCCCGCTCAACCGCGACCAGATCCAGACCTTAATGGCCCCGAAGAAGAAGGCGAAGTCGGCCCCCGCTAAGGATCCCGCCGGGGAGACGATCCCAGCCCGGCCCGCGGCCGTCGCCCCAGCCGACGAGACCGGAGACGACGACCCGCCGGCGGCTTCCAAACCGAAGCCCGCGCCCGCCGAGCCCGAGCCTCGTGCGGTTACGGCCGCGAAGACGGCAGTCGGACGCCGCCCCGTCATGCCGCCCGACGTCCCCGAGTTCTTCGTCGTCGACAACGTTCCGTCGGGAAGCCCGCCGACCTACCGGCCCTCGCTGCTGGGGGTGGCTCGGCTGCATTACATCGACAAGAAGTCGAGCGTCGATTACTGGGAGACCCTGGCGGTCCAGCGGCCGGTCGGCGACGAGATGCCGGCCGACGTCTGGGAGGGGGGCAAGCACCTGACCAGCCGGATCCCTGTGCTGGACAAGACCCCCGAGACCGGCGCGACGTTCGCCGACCTCCCCTCGGCGATGGCCCGGGCCAAGAACTACGCGGAGTGGACCAAGGACCTGAAGGCGTATCTCTACCGAGACCGTCGACTCACCATCTGGACCTGCCCCGAGTTGAAGGCGTACGGCCGTCCCGAGGAGACCGCCCGCGACTTCCGGGCGCGGCTCGCCCAGGCCGCGCGAGAGAAGCGCGACGCCGAGGTCGAGAAGCTCCGGGCCGCGTTCGGCCCCCGCCGCGCCGACCTGGAGAAGAAGCTCAAGGCCGCCCACGAGGCGCTGGAGAAGGAGCAGGCCAAGGCGTCGAAGTCGGGCTGGGACGCCGCCGTTTCGTTCGGGACCTCAGTCCTGGACGCCTTCACCGGCCGCAAGACCTGGACGAAGACCAACGTGACCAAGGTCGGCAGCGCCGCCAAGGCCGCGAGCAAGGCCATGCGCGAGCGCGGTCAGGTCGGCTCGGCCCAGGACCGGGTCGACGACCTGAACTCGCAGTACGTCGAGCTGGAGACCGAGTTCCAGACCGAGCTTGAGCACATCAAGACCACCCGCAGCCCGGAACTGCTCAAGCTCGTCCCGCTGGAACTCACGCCGCGCAAGTCGGACGTCACCATCGACCAGGTGGTCCTCGCCTGGACGGCCGGCCCGCTGCCGGAGGACGGCGAGGCGTGACCACCGCGGCTCTTCCGATCTCACGCCTTCGCCGAAACGGCCGTCGTCGCCTCGTCCCCGACCATGATATGGGGACGGGGAACGACCGGACGCTGAGCGACGGCCGGCTTGAGGCGGAGCTTCATGAACGGCCGTTCGATCAACCGCAGGCTGACGCCGGCGAAGACCAGCGCAACGGCCCACGAGATCAGGAAGTGCGTCACCACGTTGAGGTGCGGCCGGAACGCCACCATGATCATCAACTGGATCGGGTACGCGTACAGGTACAGGCCGTACGAATAGTCGCCGGTCCAGTTCAGCTTCGCCGCCCGGGCGCCTGGCCGGAACGCGGCGAAGAGCAGGGCGTAAGCCCCGAAGACGGGGAAGGCCAGATTCATCACCCGGTACGGCCAGGTCTGGTAGGAGACCATCGCTCCGCCGAGCCAGGCGAGGGCCGCGAACGAGACGGCCATCCAGCCCCAGGAGACCCGGATCTTGTCTCGGAGGGCGTAGGCTACCGTCCCCGACAGGAAGCAGGTCAGAAGCCTGGGGTGCTGCCCTTCGATGCCCGCCTGGACCCCCAGGGTGATCGAGGCGATGTAGACCCCCCACGCGGCCAGCCACATCGCCGCCACGGACCAGCGTCGGCGGAGCAGGCCGGCCGCTCCGACCATGCCGATAAACAGGTAGTAATAGAAGTCGTAGCGAATCGTCCAGAGCGAGCCGTTCACACCCAGTTCGCGAAAGTCGAGCCAGAGGGCCGGAATCGCCAGGCCTGCGAACGTGGCTTCGGGCGGTCGCCTGATCCCTCGGGCCGCGAGCCAAGGCGCTGCGACCAGGCTGGTGAAGGCGACCGCCGCGAAGAAGGCCGGATAGATCCGAGTCGCCCGGCGTGTCAGGAAGTCCCCCCACCCGCGCGACCCCGCCCAACTCGCCGCGACCAGGAAGCCGCTCAGGACGAAGAACGCATCGACCGCCATCCCACCCATCGTGTACTGGCCGGAGGTCAACTTGATCATCGGGTCGTGGCTGATCGAGAGGCCGTGCATGCGCAGGGAGTGCGACAGGACGACCGTCGACGTCAGTACGAATCGCAACAGCCCCACCGCGTTGTCGCGGTCGCCCCGCGGCCGTTCCAGCGTTGTATATGTTTTCATGAGAATTCGCGAAGGCCGGCGGGCCGACGCGCTTCGGGGTGGTTTGGGGCGTCGCAGGTCCGAAGGCGGCGTGGGGCGAAGCCGGATGCGGGGCGCAGTCTGGCACGTCGCCCGGCGCTTGAGCCGCGCGGACATCCAGAGCCGAAGGTTCGGTTTGATTATCGGGCAAATTGTGCTCTCGACTTGATCTTCCGAGAGCGCCTGTCTTGCCTATTCAGCCTTTTTCATCTTCGAGTTGCTTGCGGGCTGCTTCGATCGCCTCGAGTTTCTCAGGGCTGACTTCGGGGTATTTGGGGTCAAGCTCCTGAACGGCCCTGGCGATCGTGTGGGCGACGATGGCGCGGGCGGCCCACTTGTGGTCGGCGGGAACCACGTGCCACGGCGCCCACTTGGTGCTGGTCGCGTCGATGGCTTCTTCATAGGCCTTCATGTAATCGTCCCAGTAGCCGCGCTCAGAGATGTCCGAGGGGGAGAACTTCCAGTGCTTCGACGGATCTTCGAGCCGCTGGAGGAATCGCTTGCGTTGTTCCTTCTTGGAGACGTTCAGGAAGAACTTGAGCACCTTGGTCCCGTTGCGGGTCAGGTGCCGCTCCAGGTTGTTGATGTCCTCGAATCGGTCGGTCCAGAACGAGCCGTCGATCTCGGCGTCGGGGATGCGTTCGGCCTGGGCCAGCTCGGGATGGACGCGGACGACGAGGACTTCCTCATAGTACGACCTGTTGAAGATGCCGATGCGTCCGCGCTCGGGGAGGGCCTTCCAGTAGCGCCAGAGGTAGTTGTGGTCGAGTTCCTCGGAGGACGGCTGCTTGAAGCTGAAGACCTGGCATCCCTGGGGATTGACGCCCGACATCACGTGCTTGATCGTGCCGTCCTTGCCGGCCGCGTCCATGGCCTGAAGGACGACGAGAACCGACCAGGTGTCCGAGGCGTACAGCCGATCCTGGGCCTCGGCCAGTTCGGCGACGCTTGTGGCCAGGATCTTCTCGGCGAACTTCTTCCGCTCGGCCTTGGGCACGTCCTTGTCGCCGGCCCAGTCGGGTTCATAGTCCTTGAGCCGGAACTTCTTGTCGTGTGGGACGCGGAACTTCGCGGCGATCTCTTCCAACTTCGGCGTCGGCATCGCGGAACTCCTGGTGTGAGCCGGGGGAACTTCCCTTTTACGACCTCCCGAGGATCGCGTCGATCACCCAGCAGCCGCGTGAATGACCTTCAGGCGACTCGCAGTGAGCGAGCACTTCAGCGTCGTCGCATCCGGCGGCTCGAAGAGCCGCGCCTAGTTCGGGCATGCGGCCGAAGTCTCGTTCCTCGTAGATTCGTCGGGCGAGGTTCTCCACTTCACTGGTTCGCCAGGCGGGATCGAATGGCGTGGGATGATCTCGCTCGCCGAAGACATCGTGGGCCGCGCGCAGGACGTGTCGATGCCAGGACAAGACCCATTTGTCGTATGTCGGATCTCCGATCGTGCAGTCGGAA
Organism: Paludisphaera rhizosphaerae; assembly: GCF_011065895.1. Taxonomy (NCBI): domain Bacteria; kingdom Pseudomonadati; phylum Planctomycetota; class Planctomycetia; order Isosphaerales; family Isosphaeraceae; genus Paludisphaera; species Paludisphaera rhizosphaerae. The sequence goes on from NZ_JAALCR010000032.1 coordinate 33,795, forward strand.
TAGTCCTCCGCTTGTTCGAGGAGGTTTTTCGTGAAGTAAGTGTGAAGGTCTTCCGCCGCCGCCCCAACCGCATCCAGAAGGGGATTTCCCATCTCGGGCCCATCGTTCCGGGTCGCCGCCTCGTAGGCCGCATCGGCGGCCGGTTGCAACTCGGATGCGTCCGCATCGCCGTCGGCGAAGCGCTCGGCCGTATCGATAGCCGCGAAAGCCTCGGGCTCTTCACTCTCGCGGGCGAGATAGAGGAAACGTCTCACGCACGCGCAAGCAAACAGCCTGGACTTGCGCTCGTTTGCATTCGCAAGCACCCATTTGATCCAGGACACTGAATCGGCGCCGACGCTCTGATCATCACTCATGGTGCGCTCCCCCGATCGGGGTCAAGGCTTGCGAGCGACCTGCTCGGCCTGGTCCAGCCGGACGAGCGTCGCGCGGGCCAGGTCGGCGGCGACGGAGCCGGCGACGGGGTGGTCGCGGACCCATCCCAGGTGTTCGCGGGCCTCGGCGGTCTTGCCTCGTCGCAGGAGGCCGACGGCGAGGATCGTGTGGGCCTCGGCTCGCTGGAGGTCGTTGGCGGCGGCTTCAAGAAGCGCAGGCTCGGCGAGGTCGCCGTCCAGGTGGAGCAGGAGGGGGCGCGGCCAGGCGGAGTTTGGCGGGAGCTTCGCGCGGGCCTCTTCGAGGAACGCGTACGCGGCCGGATCGCGGCCAACTCGTCGTTCGGCCAGCGCACCGAGGATCGCCATATAGGCCGAAGCGGGGTCGCTCCAGCCCTTGAGGTTCAGGAACGCGCGGGCGTCCGTCTCGGCCCCGTCGACGTCGGCGCAGAGGCGAGTCCAGCCGCGGGCGATGTACGATTCGGCGCGTTGCGGATCGGCGGCGACGGCGCGGTCGAAGGCGGCGACGGCGGCAGGCCAGTCGCCAGCGGCCTGGAGCGATCGCCCTTCCTTCAGGGCGAGTTCGGCCTCGCTATCGGGTTCAGGACGAGGAGCGGGCGTCCGCACGGCCATCCGTTCGCGGGTCATCTCGGCGAGGACTTTCGCCGGGCCGCCGTACGACGCGAGCAGCCGTGGGTCGGCCTTCTCGACGGCCTGGTAATCGGCCAATGCCAGCTCGGTGAACCCGAGTTTGGCATAGACGTTCCCTCGGTTGAAGTGGACGATCGCGTTGTTCGGCGCGAGCTTGACCGCTTCGCCCAGGTCCTCCATGGACCGTTCGTATTCGCCCAACATGAACAGGGCGAGGCCGCAGTTGGTCCGTGCGCCGGCGTTCTGAGGGTCGAGCTTGATCGCGCGGTCGAGGTCGGCGACAGCCGCCACGTAGCGGCCGAGGTTGTTGTACGCGGCCCCTCGGTTCTGATAGGCCTTGGCGTTGTTCGGGTCGATCTCGATCGCGCGATCGAGCGTGACGAGCGCCTCCTCATTGCGGCCCATGCGGACGAGGACGCCGCCGCGGTCCTTGAGGTTCTCCGAGTCGTCGGGACGAAGGTTTGCGACGGACTCGAAGTCGGCCAGGGCCGCGGTGTTGCGGCCCAGCTTCGACCGCAGCGCCCCGCGCAGCCGGTAGCCGAAGACGTCGTTCGGGTCGACGGCGATCGCCTGCGTGTAGGCGGCTTCGGCCTGTTCGTTCTGCTTCATGTCTTCCAGCAGGCGTCCGCGATTTGCGTGGGCGCGGGCATAATTCGGGCCCAGCCGGACGGCCTCGTCCAGATCGGCGAGGGCTCCGTTGTTGTCGCCCATGACTCGGCGGACGTCGCTGCGGCCGATGTAGCTGTTCGGGTCGGAGGGGTAGAGGCGGATCGCCTCGTTGTATTCGTCGATCGCCTCGGCGTTGCGATTCAGGCGGTAGTAGACCTGCCCCAGGCCCGCGTGCGGCGTCGCGCGCTCACGCTTCGCCTCGGGCGATCGGACGTCGAAGGAGGGGCCGCCTCCGCCGAGGGCCCCGCCGTCGGCCATGTTGATCAGCGATGGAGCAGGGGCCTGCGACGCGCGGATCGCCCGCGTGAAGGAAGCCTCGGCTTCGCTGAGCCTCCCCAGCATCACCAGGGCGACGCCGCGATCGCTCCAGGCGGAGACGTAGAGCGGCTGGGCCTGGATGGCCCGGTCGAAGTCCTCCAGCCCCTTCGACGGTCTCCCCATCATCAGGTGGACGTTGCCGCGTCGGGCGAGCGTCTGGATGTCGCGGGGATGATGCGAGAGAACGGCGTCGAACCGTTGCAGGGCCTCCGCGTAGCGGCCGGCCTGGGCCAGCGCGGCCCCTTCGACGCGAAGGTCGTTGTCCGAGGCGCGCGAGGCGACATCGCCTCTCCAGGCCAGCAGCGCGCAGGCTGCGATCAGGAGCTTCTTCACCGTCATGCGAACGACCGTCCTTGGTCAGGCGTCGTCGTCGATCGGGGCCGATTCCACCTCTTTCCTCATCGGTCCGATGGCGACCCGGCGCACGCCCTCGCGGGCCCGGGAAATCGCCCGTGCGTCGGGTTGTCGCGGGGCTGCCGGCCTTCGCAAAGAGGCTCGTTCGCACGAGGATTCCTGGCGTCGCGAAGGTCGGCCCTGTCCGGGATGCGCCGGGGGCGCCGCGCGGTCAGCGCTTGACGATCGCGACGGCGGACCCACGGACCTCATTTCAGGTCCGCGACCGACCTCGCGAGGCTCGATGAGAATTGGCTCATCGTTTTGCTGAGGGCCGCCGCCGTACTTGTGGCACGGTTTATCTGCTGCTGAAGGCTGATCAGGTCGAGTTGATAGGACGATTCGGAGAATTGGAAACTCAGGCCGAGTCCGCTCTGGGACAGGCGGTTCTCCAGTCCTTCGACGACGAGGCGGCGGGAACGGCGGGCAGGCGACGAGTGGAACATGGACGGTCTCCCGACGATCAGGGATGATCTCCGGCGGAGCCTCGCCCCGCCTGACTATCCTGAACGTCGGGCGTGTGACACGATCTTTTCGACGGCGATTCCTACTCAGTCTCTTCAATCGAACGGACGACCTCGCGGACCTGATCGGGAAGCTCCGCGTCGCCCATGTCGGACCACTGGCCCAGAACCAGAATCGTCCGCCGGGGGGTGCGGAAGCAGCGGATCGACGCGGCGTTGGTCATGTCGAGCGTGACGAACTCCAGGTCATGGCCGGTCGCCGCATGGTCGTTGATCGTTTCCAGCACGGGTTGGGCGTCCAACTCGGGGTAATCGTCGCGCATCGCCTGGAGCGCAGCGTCGGCGATCTCGGCTGGGTCGGGTCGCGAGTCGTCGGTCTGGATCACGGCGAAGCCCAGGCCGTCCGGCGCCTGCACGGCCACCGTCCGCACGGATCCGTCCTCGGTCTCTTCAAGCACCCAGTCGGGAGGGTACTCGAAGCGGAGACCCTGCTCGTCGTACGTCTGGATCGACACGCGCGCCTCCTTCATCGTCGGGAAACCGTCACGACCGGGACGGCTGCCGCATTCCCGATTTTTGCGAAGATCGGGACGACGATCGTACCGCGCGACGGCTCCGCCGCCAATCGGAGCCGCCTCCCATCCTTGACCTTCGGCGGAAGCGTCTCCTATAGTCTCGGTCTCACTGAGGTTTGTGACGACGCTGAAGGGAGGGAGCGATGCGAGCGATCACGGCGGGGGTTTTGGCGGTCCTCATACTCGGCGGTGTCGCCTCGGCGGCTGACCGCAAGCCGAACGTGGTGTTCATCCTGGCGGACGACCTTGGGTATACGGACGTCGCCTGCTACGGCAGCCGGTTCTACCGGACTCCCAACATCGACCACATGGCGACCGAGGGGCTCCGGCTTACCGACGGTTACACCTGCGGCCCCAACTGCCAGCCGACGCGGGCGACCCTGATGAGCGGCCAGTACGGGCCCCGGACGGGTGTCTATACCGTGGGCTCCATCGAGCGGTTCGCCTGGCGGACTCGCCCCCTCCGCCCGGCGGACAACGTCCAGAAACTCCCCCTGGAGACGTACACGCTCGCCCAGGCGATGAAGGACGCCGGTTATGCGACGGCTCACTTCGGCAAGTGGCATCTCGGTCAGGACGACGCCCACCACCCGCTGAAACGAGGCTTCGACGAGTCGATCGTCTCGATGGGCAAGCACTTCGACTTCGAGACGATCCCCAAGGTCGACTACCCCTCCGGCGAGTATCTGGCCGACTTCCTGACCGATAAGGCCGTCGATTTCATCGCCCGCAACAAGGAGCGGCCGTTCTTCCTGGCGCTGCACCACTTCGCGGTTCACGCACCCCACAACGCCAAGCCCGAGGTCATCGCCCGGTTCGTGGGCACGAAGCCGGAGGGGGGCCATCACGACCCAACCTACGCGGCGATGATCGCCAGCGTGGACGAGAGCGTCGGCCGGATCATCAAGACGATTGACGACCTGGGCCTGGGCAAGGACACGCTCGTCGTCTTCACCAGCGACAACGGCGGCGTCGGCGGCTATTCCCGAGAGGGGATCCCCGCTGGTAAGGAGATCACCGACAACGCGCCCCTCCGCGGCGGGAAAGGGATGCTGTACGAAGGCGGGATCCGCGTCCCCTACGTCTTCCGATGGACCGGGAAGATCCCCGCCGGGACGACCAGCGACCGGCCGATCAACAGCGTCGACCTGTACCCGACCCTGCTGGAACTCGGCGGCGGCCAGGCGAAGTCGAAGCTCGACGGATCCAGCTATCTGCCGTTGCTCCTCAGCGGCGGTCGCGAACGACCCGACCGCGACCCGATGTACTGGCACTTCCCCGGCTACCTGGGAGCCTCTCGCGGCCACTGGCGGACCACCCCCGCGGGCGCGATCCGCGACGGAGATTGGAAGGTCGTCGAGTTCTTCGAGACCAACAAGGTCGAGTTGTACAACCTCCGCGACGACCCCGGCGAGAAGCACGACCTGGCCGCCGAGCAGCCCGACAAGACCAAGGCATTGCACGCAAAGCTTGTCGCCTGGCGGAAGGCCGTGAACGCCCCCATGCCGACCCCGCACAAGCCCGACCCGAACGCCGTGGCGAAGAAGAAGGGCGGGGGAGAAGACGGCGACGAGTGACCCGGTCCGTCGATCATTCGACCAGGGATTTCAGGGCCTCGATGAGTCGCACCGACATCGTGGCACGTCGGCGCTGGGCGTCGTGAAAGCGGCGCCACTCGCGGACGTCCTCGGGGCGAACCTGCACGCGGACGTCCGGGCCCACTGCGCGGCCGTTGCCGCCGGCTTCCTTGCTGTAGACGCAGACGACCTGGGCGGTGTAAACCCCCGTGGGAGGATCGACCCGCGGGTGGAGGTAAGACCAACCGTCGCCGTTCCAGATCGATACGTTGCGAACGATGGATTCGCCGGCCTTCAGAACTGGCGGGGCCGGCGGGCCCGCGGGAGCATCGTCCACCAGGCCCAAGGTCTTTAGGCTGTTGGTCGCCGGTCCCGAGAAAGGGGGGAGCAGGGGAAAGCCCGATTCCTCCACCAGCCTGACGCCGACTCCGATGCACTGGTCGAGCTTCACGCCGTACGGGCCGGCGGCCAGGTCCTGACTCGAAGTATTGCGAATGGTGACTTGAAGGCGACCGGCGAGGAGGGGATTCGATACGGCCCCTGCAGGGAAACCGCCGGGTTTCTGCCGGCGATCGTCTGGAGCATCGGGACGATCGTGGACCTCGGCCGGATCGAGGACTTTCACTTCGACGACGAGGCCGTCTTCGTTGGGCTGAACCGGGCGAGCGAGAACGCGGAGGTCGAGCGGCCCGCGCTCCTTGGAGATCATGAACATGGCTGCGACGGTGGCGAGCGTCGTCGCGATGAGCACGCCCGCCAGTCGCCATCGTCTCAAGGGTATGTTCAACGCTTCATGGGATTCAGGATTTTGGCCCGGCCGCGCGGAAAGCGCGGCCGGACCAAAATCCAGTCGCATGTTCAAGGCAAGGTCAAATCAATAGGCGTCGGAGCTGATGACCTCGCCGCCTCGCGACGACGCGATGGCCTGGTAGGTGGGCACGCTGACGGAGTTCTTGATGAACTTCACGCTGCCGTCGCAGAAGCCGACGTTGGCGCCGCCGGAGTGGTTGCTACGGGCGGCGATGATCACCAGGCCGTTGGTTCCGCCGATGCACGGCGGGTTCTTCTGGAACGGATAGTTGCAGTACCCAGAGCTCTGCATCCAGTCGGGCTTCGACGAGTTCGGCGGCAGGTAACCGGAGAAGTTGGCCGCGTACGCCCAGTGCGAGAACCCGCGGAGGTCCCAACTGGCCCCCGATTGGCCGACGAGGACCTCGGACGTCATCATCGTGTTGCTCAGGCCGTCGCTGATCGACGAGAACCGGATGGCGCCGTTCGTCGCCCCCTGGCCGCCGCCGGTGCTGATGTCGGCCAACGGGGCGCCCATGTCGCCGAATGGAGCGCCGAGGAACGAGTAGGTGACGCCGTTGTCGACGAAATACGGCTGGAACGTGCTCCCCACCACGCTCCCCTGCTGCATGGTGATGTTGCCGAAGTTGACGACGTAGTTCTGCGAGGTCACGTTCATGCCCAGGGCGGCGATCCCCACGGTCGCGGTGTTGCCGCCGTCAGAGGGACACATGTACGCGTTGACGCGAGTGGAAGTGACCGTGATGTTGCAGACGCCGGCGTAGCGGAAGTTGCCCTCGGTCGCGTAACTGGCCGTCAGGGCCGAGTTGTTGTTCCCGGAAGCGTTCCACGAGTTGAACAGGGCGGACTGTTCCACGAACGGCAGCACCGGGATCAGCCAGGAACCCCAGCAGCAGCCGCGCATGCCCTGCGGAAGCACGCTGTTGGCGCTCTCGTAGTTGTGCATCGCGAGGCCGATTTGCTTGAGGTTGTTCACGCACTGGGCGCGGCGGGCGGCCTCGCGCGCCGCCTGGACGGCGGGGAGCAACAGGGCGATGAGCACGGCGATGATCGCGATCACCACCAGCAACTCGATCAGGGTGAAACCGGAAGACCGACGCGAATCGTTCATCAGGGAAAATCCTTGGATGTGATGATGCGGCGAGCGGCACGCGGACGTCGGCGTGCACAAGACTGCTTGCGGTTGGGAGGCTTACTTGCTCGTCAACGCGAAGTCGGCTGTCGTGGAACCACTTGACCTGACTTCCGCCCTAAGCGTGGAGGCTGTGTTGTATTGCTTGGGAATGGGGTCGGGCTTGGGTTTCTTGGGAGGCATCCCGGGCGCAGACTTCTCAAGCGCGCCCTCGGGCCCCGAGCCGGCCGACCGGATCGAGACCTTGTACTTCCCGGGCGTCGGCCCAGTCTCCGAGTCGATCGAATAAGAGCCGTCAGTGACGACGCCGCCGGCCGGAACGGCTCCCGCAGAGCCATCCGCCGGGTCGAACGAGATCATCCCCTTGGCCAGGGGCGTCCCGTCGAGAGTCACCTTCCCGTACACGGCCTTGCGGTCCAAACCGTCCGGCGATCCACCCCCACAGCCCAATCCCAACAACGACGCAACGAACGCAACCGACCAGCCGGCCGTTCGAAGCGTGCACGCTACATGGCGAATGACGCACCTCCTCAGAAATCCAGGACGGTCGAAGCGGTCTGCTCGAGGCGCAGGCCGACCCAGGCAGCGGAGTCGGTCGACGCCGTACACAGGTGCAATGGTGGAGCTACGAAGGGATCGTTCGAGACTCTGGACGCCTGTGGGAAAGGTCGGTCCAGCGAAAGACTGCGAGAACGAATGCAGCTATGGATTCGGATATCAGGGGAGAGTTACTAGTTAATTATCGCCCGGCTTCGACGGAGTCAAAGAATTTCATCGCGATCATGCCTTTTTTTTCACGAAGGATTTCGTTGATGGCGCTCCGGGTACGTCTCCACTAATGCGGCCCACATGGCCGTGTGCGGCACATGGTGGTAAATTGGAGGAGGGCGGGCGCGCGATCGGAAGTCGCGGCCGCCGTCGAGGAGGAAGTGATGAGGATTTTGTCGGGGATTCAGCCTTCGGGCGCGCTGCACATCGGCAATTACCTGGGCGCCATCCGCCAGTACGTCGCGCTTCAGGAGGGTAATGACGCCTATTACTTCGTGGCCGATTATCACGCTCTGACGAGCGTCCGGGATCCCGCCCTGCTGCGGAAGTACGTCTCCGACGTCCTGATCGATTTGCTTTCACTCGGGTTGGATCCCGATCGTGTTGTGCTGTTTGTGCAGTCTGACGTGCCTGAAACGGTTGAGCTGTCCTGGTTGTTGACGTCGGTGACGCCGATGGGCTGGTTGGAGAAGTGCGTCAGCTATAAGGACAAGGTGCAGCAGGGGCTCCCCGCCGAGCACGGCCTCTTCGCGTACCCCGTCCTTCAGGCCGCCGATATTCTTCTATATGACGCCGACCTCGTCCCCGTGGGCCAGGACCAGAAACAGCATCTTGAGATCACCCGCGACGTCGCGGAGCGGTTCAACAACGTCTACGGCAAGAAGAAGGAAGTCTTCCGGCTGCCCGAACCCTACATCCTGGACAGCGTAGCCGTCGTTCCCGGGTTGGACGGTCGGAAGATGTCCAAGAGCTACAACAACACGATCGAGATCTTCGACGAGCCGGCCGTCATCCGGAAGAAGGTCAAGAAGTTCGTCACCGACAGTACGCCCGTGGAGGCTCCCAAGAACCCCGACACGGATCCGCTCTTCGGTCTCTTCAAGCTGTTCGCCAAGCCTGAGGACCGCGACGAGGTCGAGCGCCGGTATCGCGAGGGGGGGATCGGCTACGGCGAGGTCAAGATCCGGCTCGGCGAGGCTCTGGTCGAAACCTTCGCGGCCGCTCGCGAACGTCGGGCCGAATGGGTCGCCCACCCCGAACGCGTCGCCGAGGTCCGCGCCGCCGGCGCCGCCAAGGCCCGCGCCACCGCCCGCAAGGTCCTCGACCGCGCCCGCTCCGCTTGCGGTCTCGGTTGAGGGCGGATGCTCCCCCTTCCTATCAATTCATCGGAGACTCATATGGGCATGCTCTTTTCCTTGGTCTGGTTCCTGCTCATCGGACTGGCCGCAGGCTGGCTCGCCGGCCAGATGACGAAGGGGCGTGATTTCGGCGCGGTGAACAACATGATCGTCGGCGTTCTGGGCGCGATCCTCGGCGGTTTCCTGTTCGGGATCCTAGGCCTGGGGGCGACGAACATCATCGGCCAGTTGCTGACCGCGACGGTCGGCGCCGTCGTCGTGCTGTTCCTTCTGAATCGGTTCGGAAAGCGACTTTGACGAGAATCGTCGCGTGACCGAAATTTAGAATTCGAATGCCGATAGTTGCCTTGTTCTCGCGACTCCGAATCCCTTAGAATTCCCGCCGGGCTCCGGAGCAACTCTCTTTCTGGAGCCTGGCTGGAAATTATCGACACGTCGTTGTGTCCTCGGGGGTCCTCTCCTCCCCGGTGATGTCGTGGGTTTAGTCTGCGCCGTTCGGTAGAGGAGTTTTTGAATGCGGGTTAATGTTCGAGGCGGAGCTGCGCGCGCTGCGGCGTTTACACTGATCGAGCTCCTGGTGGTAATCGCCATCATCGCCGTGTTGATCGCCCTGCTGCTGCCGGCTGTGCAGTCGGCGCGTGAGGCCGCCCGTCGCGCTCAGTGCGTGAATAATTTGAAGCAGATGGGCATCGCTCTGCATAACTATCATGATGTGAATGGAGCATACCCTCCTCCGCGATTGATGACGGGGAGCTGCACTTCGAAGAACCTGCCGAACGGACCGACGCCGGGTCTGGTGTTGAACACGACGGGCTTCGCTCTGATTTTGAATCAGGTTGAGCAGTCGTCGATGTACAACGCATACAATTTCAGCCAGCCTTCGGCGAACGGCGTAGGGGTCAACGGCTCGCCGAATACCACGCTGCTGGGGTCCTGCTACGCGAATTCGACGGTCGTCGGCGCGAAGATCTCGAGCTATCAGTGCCCCTCGGATGAGGAGATGCCTGTCGAGACCGACACCACGACGAACTTCTTCCGCGTCAACGCGCGGAGGAGCAATTACAAGTTCTGCACTTCTCAGTACACGGATTCCTACTGCGCTGCTTCGGCCTCGCCGAGCAATTCGATCCGCGGGATCTTCTACAGCGACCTTGCCACGAACGTCGCCGCCGTCACCGACGGCACCAGCAACACCGCGGCTGTCGCCGAGGCCCCCCAGCGGACCTACTCGACGAACTGGGGGACCTGGTGGGGCGCAGGCAGCCACACCTCGGTTCACGGCATCGCTTTCCCGCCCTCGGTCGCCGGTTACACGCGGTATCTGCCGAACGGCAAGTACGACAACGCCGCCAACACCCAGAAGCTGCTCTACGCCTGGACTCTGGGAAGCAAGCACCCCGGCGGCCTGAACATGCTCCTCGGAGACGGCAGCGTCCGGTTCATCAAGGATTCGATCAACCCCTCGACCTGGTACTCCCTGCACACCATGGCGGGCGACGAGATCATCAGCGCCGATTCGCTCTGATCGGGCTTTTGCCGACAAGGGGCCTTTTCGGAGGCCCGCCACGATCGGCCTGGATTTTAACGGGCCCCGACCGACCGCAGGCGATGACGCTCTGCGGCTTCGGTCGGGGTCGCTACGCCTTAATTAACTGATCTAGGACAGAAGACGATCATGCTAGTTAGATCATCGCGCAGGGCTTTGGTCCTGCTGGCGGCGGGGCTCGTGGGTTGCAGCGGCGGCGAGGCTCCCCGGCATTCCGTGCAGGGGACCGTAACGCTGAATGGAAAGCCCTATCCTGGCGTCGCCGTCCAGTTCGTTCCGGAACCGACGAACCTGGCGCTCGCGGAAGCCGAAGACGTGACCGGTCCGGAAGGGAACTACAAGCTGATCAACAATGGACGGGCCGGGCTTCCGACCGGAAAGTACAAGGTGATCGTCGTCGCTCGTCCGTCGGCGGAGGAAGCAGCGGCCGATCAGGCTAAGTTCGAGGACGAAGAGCAACGTCGCATGGCGATGATGTCTCTGGGAATCGATCCAGCCAAGAAGGCCGCGAAGGCCGGCAAGCCCGGTGGAGAGTTCCCTGCTGAAGTGACGCCCGGCGAGAACCAACTCGACTTCGACGTGAAAGGAAAGACGAAGTAGGTTGATGCGATCCGGTGCAACGGGAGGGGTGGGACGAATCGCCTTGGAATCAGGGCGAACGTAGGTTACCGTCAAGGGTGACCCTTTCACCACTCCTCTCGCACGCACCGAAAGGACGCATCGCATGTTCGTTCGCCGTTCGCGACGCGCCGTCCTGTGTTTTGTGGTTTTGCTCGCGGCTCTCCCGTCCGTCCGCGCGGGGAGCCGGACGATCGCCCGCTGCGGCGAGGGTTTTCTTGAGGATGTGGACGGGTATCGGGTGCTCCACGTCAAGGGAACGCCCTACCAGATGGGCTTTCAGCAGGGGACGCTCCTTCGCGAGGACATCCGCGAGAACGTCCGCTACCTCTTCGACGTGAAGGGGAAGGAGCTGAAGGTCGAAGTCGCCGGACTCAACCTGCTCAATCCCAGGCGGGTCATCGGCGGGATCGCCGCTCGGCAGAAGAAGTACGTTCCGGAGCGGTTTTTCGAGGAGATGCAGGGGGTCGCCGACGGCGCGGGGCTGCCCGTGCAGGAGGTGATCGACGCCAACTTCATTCCCGAATTGTTCCATTGCTCCGGATTCGCCCTAGGACGCTCGACGACGAAGGACGGCCGGGTCTACCACGGCCGGGTCCTCGACTACGGTTGCGACTGGCGGCTCCAGGAACACGCGATTCTGACCGTCGCCGAACCGGAAGGTCGGACGCCGTTTGTGAACGTGACGTACGCCGGCTTCGTCGGCTCGGTCACGGGGATGAACGCGGAGAAGGTTTCGATCGGCGAGATGGGGGGCAAGGGCCTGGGCCACTGGGACGGCGTGCCGATGTCGTTCCTGATGCGCATGGTTCTGGAGGATGCGAAGTCGCTGGACGACGCCGTGGCGATCTTCCGCGACAATCCTCGGACGTGTGAATATTACTTCGTCGTCGCCGACGGCGAGACGGGGAAGGCCGTTGGGATGGAGGCGTCCTGGGACGCCTTCACCCTGATCGCGATGGGCGAGTCGCATCCCAAGCTGCCCGAGCCGATCGCCGACGCCGTCGTCCTCTCGGCGGGGGACCGTTACGTCGAACTGGCGAAGCGTGTGAAGGAGGGCCGGGGAGGCTTCGATGCGGACTCGGCCCGCAAACTGATGGATCGCCCCGTGGCGATGAAGTCGAACCTCCACAACGTCCTCTTCGAGACGGATACCGGCCGATTCTGGGTGGCGAACGCCGCCAAGGACGGCAGTCCCGCAGCCGAGCAGCCATACCATGCGTTCGACCTGCGTTCTCTGCTGTCGAACCGACCCGACGCTTCGGCGCCGGCCCTTGAAGCGCCCCGTCGGGCCGCCCGCGCTGCCGAGCGCGAGCCCGCCGAGGTGCGATGACGCCTCCCCCCGGCCAGCGCGATTACAGCGGCGTGCGGCTGTCGCGGCACGCCCTGGAGCGCTTCGTCGAGCGGTTCGGCGTCGAACCCGAGGCCGCCGAGGAACGATTGCGGGGGGCCCTGCGTCGGACCCGGCGACTCGGCCGCAACCCGGCCAACAGTGCGATCGCCGTCGTGGCGTTGCACGAGGCCCGCACTCTGGTCGCCATTCTTCAGGAAGGGGCGTGTCTGACCGTTCTGACCTGGAACCAGTTCGAGCCTCGGCTTTCGGAGTTCGGCCGGGCCCGCGTTCCCCGGAAGTGGGGCCGAGCCCTCGGCCGACTGGCCGCGCCCATCGAGCCTCCTCGTCCCGAAGCCGAGCCCGACGTCTGACGCCGGGGCCGGTCGGTCTTCAATCGTCAGTCCATCAAGCCCTCTTCGACGGGCTTCTCGTATCCGAGGCTGCGGAGGACTTCCAGGACCTCGCTCCACGTTGGGAACATCCGGCCGCTTCGTTGCTTGTAGGCGTTCATGGCGAGCATGAATTCCATCTCGGCCTCGCTGTAGTCGCGCTCGCAGGTGGTCGGGTCCACGAACCGCCGCCGGCCGCTGGCGTGACGGGCGACGGCCGCACGAGTGGCTTGCTCGCTGGCCCGGCGGTTCAGCCACTCAGCACCACCCTCGGGGGGGGGCGTCGGATCCTTCGGCTTGGGCTGGGTCATGATGGGGCTCTTCGTCGCCGCAGTGGGGGTCGCCTGGGGTCGTCCGGTGGGCTCGTACATTCCTGGGTCGCTCCTCATGGTTCGTGGCCGTGCGGGGCTTGCCGCGGGCGGCACATGGGGAATCTAAAGCGCCCGGAAGTCGAGTTGGTACAATCGATGTAGTTTTTTCAGGCCTCGCCGGCGTCTCGCGGGGAGGAAAATCCGCGAATCCGGCCTCGCGTCACAAGGTTCTGCGGTGTAGGTATAAAATAGATCGGAGCGTCGCCGATTCCATCGGCATCATGGATGACACCCTGCGCAAGGTCAGGAACTCTCTTATGCCGGAACTCGACGTCGAAACGATCGTGGATCAGCTGACTCACATCGGTCTGATCAGCCGCGATCAGTTTATTGAAGCGCGGATGGAGGCCGAGGACGGCTCGCCCGAGGCCCTCGTCCGATACTGCCTGCGCCGTAGCTGGATCACAAGCTGGCAGCTCGAACGGATGAAGAAGGGGGACGTCACCCATTTCTTCTTCGGCCCCTATCGAGCGCTCTTCCATCTCGCGGAGGGGACGTTCGCGCGAGTCTACCGCGGCGAGCGGACGAACACGGGCGAGGCTGTCGCGATCAAGGTCTTGCGGGGCCGATTCGCCGCCGATCCGGAGGCAGTGGCCGCCTTCCGCAAAGAGGCTGAGGCCGGCATGCGGCTGCAGCACGACAATATCGTCCGCGTGCTCGACTACGGCGATCAGGACGACAAGCATTTCATCATCATGGAGTACGTGGAGGGGATGAACCTTCGCGAACTCCTGCGCCTCCGCCACAACCTGCGGGGCAAAGAGGCCCTGCCGTTGATGATCAACCTGGCCGCGGGGCTCGCCTACGCCCACGGCAACGGCGTCGGCCACCGCGACATCAAGGGGACCAACATCCTGGTCTCCAATTCGGGCGTCGCGAAGCTCGTGGACTTCGGTCTGGCGAACATCGACGAGGACGGCAAGGTCGGGCGGAGCCAGCGGACGATCGACTACTCGGCGCTGGAACGCTCGTGCGGCAGCCCGAAGGGGGATCATCGCTCCGACATTTACTTCCTGGGCTGCGTCTTCTATTACATGCTCACGGGGCAGGTCCCGCTGGAGGACTCTGAGAGCAAGGACCCGCTCAAGAAGATGCTCAAGCGGTCGTTCAGCATCATCCGTCCCATCTCCGAGCATCGCAACGCCCCTGATCCGGCGCTGGCGCAGATCGTCGAGAAGATGATGAAGATGGACCTCCGCTCCCGTTACCAGACCATCAACCAGGTTCTCGCCGACCTGGAAGCCTTCCGCGACGGCAAGCTCGGGACTGACGCCCCCATCTCCGACGACGAGTTGGAGATCGATCCCGAGATCGGCAGCGCCCTCTTCCGCAATCCTTTCATCTCGACCGATCCCGAGGCTCCTGAGAACCGCGCCGCCGCCGAGGAAGCAGCCCTGGCCCTCGATCTTGAGCACTTCGAGTCGCAGCCCGACGAAGCCGATCTCGACGCTCTGCTGGGGACCCCGCCGGTCGAAGCCGAACCTGAGCCCGTGGCGGTCGTCGAGCCTGCTCCCGCGCCCCCCGCTCCCGAGCCCCACGCGGCCGCCCCGCCGACGCTGCTCTGCGTTGAGCCTCTGACCGAGATTCAGGACGTCCTGCGGAAGAGCCTGACGCGCCGGGGCTATCGCATTCTCATGATCGCCGACGCGGAACGCGCGGCCGAGCGTTACGGTGAGGAGCCGGCGGACGCGGTGCTCTTCGACGTCGACGGCCTGGGCCCCCAGGCCCTGTCTCACCTGGAAGCGATGCGTGATCGGGCCAAGGCGGCCTCGGTGCCGTTCCGCGTCCTGGTCCTCCTGGGACCCCGGCAGGGCGCACTCCAGGAGAAGCTGCCGTCGGCCGATCAGCTAGCCGTCCTCTCCAAGCCTCTGAAGCTCAAGGACGTCCTGGAGGCGCTCGACCGCCTCGCGCCGGTGGTCTGAATCGGCGATCAGGTCGATCCGGGAGAATCTCGCCGTCGTTCGGGCAGCCTCTGGCTTTGGGATCTTGCGCGCGCTATGGTGGGCCTCGTCGCCTGCCACGCCCCCACTCGGGGGCTCGCCCGCCGGTTTCACCCACCTGGAGACCCGCCGATGTCGCAGCAGCCGGTCATGGATCGTCGCGCGTTCTTGTATGGGACCTCGCTCGCGGGGTTCGGGATCTTCTGTCAGGGCCGCAACGGCCGCGCGGCCGGCGTCGGGCCGAACGACGTGATCCAGGTCGCCGGCATCGGCGTCGGCGGTAAGGGGAGCAGCGATATCGACCACGCCGGCAACCACGGCAAGGTCGTCGCCATCTGCGATGTCTCTGATAAGACGCTCAAGAGCAAGGCTGAGAAATTCAAGGAAGCCAAGACCTTCCACGACTTCCGCGAACTGCTGGCGACGATGGGCGACAAGATCGACGCCGTGACCGTCTCCACGGCCGACCACGCCCACGCCCAGGCGTCTGTGGCCGCGATGCGGCTGGGCAAGCACGTCTACTGCCAGAAGCCCCTGACGCACACCGTCTGGGAAGCCCGCCTGATGCGCGAGACCGCCAAGAAGTACGGCGTCTGCACCCAGATGGGCAACCAGGGAGGGGCCACCGAGGGCCTCCGACAGAGCGTCGAGATCCTTCAAGCCGGCGTGCTCGGCGACGTGACCGACGTCCACGTCTGGACCGACCGCCCCAGCAAGTACTGGAAGCAGGCCCCGGACATCACCGCCCGTCCCCAGGGGTCGTTCGAGCCCCCCACCGGCTTGCACTGGGACCTCTTCCTCGCCGGCGCTCCGGAACGCCCCTTCGCCCCGGTCTACACCCCGATGCTCTGGCGCGGCTGGTGGGACTTCGGCACCGGCGTCATGGGGGACATGGGCTGCCACAACACCAACGTCCCGTTCCACGGCCTGGACCTCGGTCTCCCGGTGCGGGTCTCGGCCAAGAGCGGCGAAATCAACCCCGAGACCTTCCCCGCCTGGGCCACGGTCGTCTACGAGTTCCCCGCCCGCGGCAAACGGCCGCCGGTCAAGCTGACCTGGTATGAAGGCGCCAAGGACGGGAAGCCCAACCGGCCGTCCTCCGATCTGTTCCCTGAAGGGTACAAGATGGAGGACAACGGCTGGCTTTGCATCGGCTCGAACGGAACGATGTGTTCTGCCAGGGGCGAGTCGGTCGGTCGTCAACTGTGGCCCGTCGAGAAGTTCAAGGACTTCAAGGCCCCCGAGCCGTTCATTCCTCGCATCCAGGGAGCCGGCGCCAACAACGACGACAACCACAAGCTTGAGTGGTTCCAGGCCATCCGCGCCGGCAAGCCGGAGATGCCGTTCTCGAACTTCGCTTTCGCCGCCGTCCAGACCGAGGCTCTGCTGGTCGGCAACATCGCCATGCGGACCGGTGAAGCCGTCGACTACGATGGCGTCAGCGGCCGGATCACCAACAGCTCCGCCGCTCAGGAGCTTGTGAAGGGGACCTATCGCAAGGGCTGGGAACTCTGACGAGCGAACCGGTCGTGCGGCGCGGGTGTCGAATTCCAGAACGTTCTCGGTCGATCCGTCGCGCCGCACCCCGGAGACTCGCATGTCCCTGGATGATTCCCTGGCTCTGGCGCGGTTCCCTCGCGCCTCAAGGTACAGCCCGGAATGGATGCTTGCCGGCTTCTCCGGCGCAGCCAACCCGCTCTGGCTGGCGGAGTGGCTGACGGAGGCTCTTGACCTCCGACCCGGCATGAGGGTGCTCGACCTGAGCTGTGGTCGGGCTCTCTCCTCGATCTTCCTGCATCGCGAGTTCGGCGTGCAGGTTTGGGCCGTCGACCTCTGGTTCAGCGCCTCGGAGAATCTCCGCCGAATCCAGGCGGCTGGCGCCGAGGACGCTGTGTTCCCGATCCACGCCGACGCCCGCAATCTGCCATTCGCCGCCGAGTTTTTCGATGCGATCGTGTCGATCGACTCGTTCTTCTATTACGGGACCGACGACCTCTACCTGAACGAGATCGCGCGGTTCGTGAAGCCTGGCGGGCCGCTGGCGATCGCGGGCGCCGGCCTGATGCACGAGTTCGACGACGGAACGCCCCCGGAACATCTCCGCGAATGGTGGGAGCAAGACAAGCCCTGGTGCCTCCACTCGGCCGCCTGGTGGCGTCGGCACTGGGGGCGGACCGGAATCCTCGATGTCGAAACGGCCGATGAGCTGGAGGGCGGCTGGCGATACTGGCGAGCCTGGGTCGAAGCCGTCGCGCCGGACAACGCAGTCGAACTGGCGGCGCTCGGCGCTGATCGGGGGCGAACGCTTGGCTACTTCCGAACCGTAGGCCGGCGTCGGGCGGATGCGTTGCTCACCGAGCCGATCACGTCCGTTGCCATGCCCTACATCGAGAAACCGATGCTTCGTCGTTCGTGATGAGCGTCGCTCACCTCCCCGCGCGGAAGGCGTTGAGGATCGCGTCGGCGCCCTGATCGCGAAGGGCCTGGGCGACGCGCCGGCCGAGTTCGTCGGCGGCGTTGGGATCACCCGAGAGCGAGGCCAGCAGGCGGGTTCGGCCGTCAGGGTCGAGGACGGCCGCGTCCAGATGCAACTGGCCGTCCTCAGCAATCCGTCCCCAGGCGGCCATCGGGATCATGCAGCCGCCTTCCAACTCGGCCAGAGCCCGACGCTCGGCGACGACGCCGCGATGAGCGTCCGGGTCGTCGAGCAGAGCGAGGAGGCCGCGCGTCGCCTGGTCGTCGGCTCGGCACTCGATCCCGAGCGCCCCCTGGCCGACGGCCGGCAGGATCGCGGGCGGTTCCAGCCGCTGGGTCGCGTGGTGGTGCAGGCCGAGCCGATGCAACCCGGCCCAGGCGAGGACCACGGCGTCGAGTTCGCCTCCGAGCGCCAGGTTCAACCGGGTCTCGACATTCCCCCGGATCGACGTGACCACCAGGTCGGGCCTGGCGTTGAGGATCTGCGCCCGGCGTCGAATCGAGCCCGTGCCCACGCGAGAGCCGGCGGGGAGAGCCTCCAGCGTCTTGCGGGCCGGCGCGATCAGGGCGTCGGCCACATCCTCGCGAGGCGGCACCGCGGCCAGGACGAGTTCGGCGGGGCCCTGCGTGGGGAGGTCCTTGAGGCTGTGGACGGCGACGTCGACCGCACCGTCGAGCACGGCCCGCTGGATCTCCTTGGTGAACAGACCCGTGCCGCCGATGGCCGCCAGCGGCGAGTTGCGGTCGCGATCGCCCTGGGTTTTGATCTCGACCAGTTCGACGGACAGGCCGGGGCTGCGGTTGCGAAGGGTATCGGCCACCCAGTCGGCCTGCCATCGCGCCAGGCGGCTGCCTCGGGTGCCGATGCGGATCGTTCGGGGGTTGGTGGGGGCGGTCATGGCGGGGAAACTCAGGATCGAGGGCGAGAGGGGGCTCTCCCCGTAGGCTTAGTCGAGACCCAGCCTGGAGAGAGTGACGCTTTACGTGAACTGGGTTTGGACCCAGCCTACCGGAACTCAAGGGGGTAAGTACGCCCCCATCGTCCAGAAAAACCAGGTCGTCGCACACCCCACAATCATCAACACGAGCCCGGCAGCCACGGCGGGGGCGCCCTGAAGGGTGAGCTTGCGAGTCGCACGCACTTTTTTCCGCGCGATCGTGAGCAATCCGTAGACGAACGTTCCGGGGCCGAAGGCCAGCATCAGGAGCAGGTAAATCAGGATGGCCTCGGCCATCGGGCCCTCATCAACGTTCGCGGGAAACGACGACCGCCACGACGCGACGGGCTCCGGCCCGTTTCAGCGCTCGAGCGGCGGAGCCCAGGGTGGCTCCGGTGGTCAGGACGTCGTCGACGAGCAGGATGGTGCGGCCCTTCAGGAGCGAGGGGCCGACGCCGCGACGGGGGGCGAAGGCTCCTCGCATGACGAGGGCTCGCTCCTGTCGGCCTCGGCCGACCAGGTGGGGCGTCGGCTTGATTCTTCGCAGCAGGCGTCGGTGCTCGCGGCCGAGCGTCTCAGCCAGGGCGCCGGCCAGCGCGTCGGCCTGATTGTATCTCCGGGCCAGCCGGCGGAACCAGTGCTGCGGCACCGAGGCGACCAGGGCGTCGGCCGGAACGGCGTCGAACGTCTCGCGGCGGGACTCGGCCCAGAGAGCGGCCATCGCCGGCGCCAGGAACGCCCCACGCTCCTTCTTGAGGTTCAGGACGAACTCGCGCCAGGGGGAGTCGTGATCGTGTGCTCCGAGAGCAACCGCCGAGTCGAACCCCAGCGGCCGGCGTCGGCAGTGATGGCAGCCGCCGCGGAGGTCGGCGAACGGTCCGATCGGCAGGGCGCACCGGGGGCAGGAGAGGGCGGCGTAGCTTTCGGCGAGCTCCAGCAACTCGCCCCGACAGGTTGAGCAGAAAGGCCCGCGGACGGAAGGGCCGGACGCCTCGCAGAGCAGGCAGCGCCAGGGGAAGACGAGGTCGCCGACCGCCTCGCCGACGAGCCGCCAGGCCGTCGCGAGCCGTCCGACGGCGTTCGAGCCGCCGGCCGAGGCCACCTCAGCGCCCCTCGGCGCGGGGTCTTGGAACCGAGTCGTCCAGCTGGAGGTAGGGCTCCAGCCGCTCGCGAAGCTCGTTTCGCGCCCGGGCCAGCAGCGACTTCACGGCCGCCGGCGAGCGGTTCATCACCTGGGCGATCTCGGCGTAGCTCATCTCCTCGAACTTGTTGAGGAGGACGGCCATCTTCTGGTCCTCGTTGAGCGACCCCATCGCCTCGCGGACGACCTCGGAAAGCTCCACCTGGCGCATCTGGGTCGACGCGGTTTTCTCGCGCCCGGGGACGGCCAGGGCGGGGGATTCGGCCCGCGATTCGTCGCCGGCCCCCCCCATCGGCCGAGAGGGATTGCGACCCTTCGTCCGCGCGTGGTTCATCGCCAGGTTGTTGGCGATGGTGAACAGCCAGGTCGAGAACTTCGCCTTGGGTCGATATCCCTTGCGCGCCTTGTACACCCGAAGGAAGACGTCCTGCGAGAGATCCTCGGCCTCGTCCTGGTTGCCGACGATGTGGAAGAGGACGCCGACGAGCCGGTCTTGATACCGCGCGACCATCGCCTCGAACGCGCCGGGGACGTCGTCGCGGATCTGGAGCATGAGCCGCACGTCCGGATCGCGGGCTTCCAGTTGCCGTTCCAGCGCGTCGAGTTCTCCTCCTCGGCTCAAGGGCGCTCGCTCCTTTCAGCGTCGAAAGTCGATGACGGGGAGGCTCACGGACGCGATCCGATGGCGACGGGCTCCGACGGCGCCTCCAGGCGGCGACGGAGCTGGCCGCAGGCGGCGTCGATCTCTCGCCCCTTGGTACGACGGACCGTCACCGCCACGCCGAACCGCCGCACCGTCTCGACGAACCGTCGGACGTCGTCCGGTTCGGGACGCTGGAACGGCAGGCCGGCGACCGTGTTGTAGGGGATCAGATTGACGTGCGCCTTGCGGCCTTTCAAGAGCTTGCCCAGCGCTGTTGCGTGTTCACGGCGATCGTTGACGCCGCCGAGCAGGACGTACTCATACGTCACCTGGCGGCCGGTGATCTGGAAGTATTCATCGGCGGCGGCCATCACGGCGGCCAGGCCGACCTTCTCGTTGACCGGCACCAACTCGTCGCGGAGGGCTTCCGTCGGAGCGTGCAGCGAGACCGCCAGGTGGTACTGGCGGTCCATTCCGGCCAGCTTGCGGATCTTCGCGGGGAGGCCGACGGTCGAGATCGTCACCCTCCGCTGGCTCATGCCCAGGCCGTCCTCCGGCGAGCAGAATCGGTCGAGGGCGACGAGCAGGTTGTCCAGGTTCGCCAGGCTTTCGCCCATCCCCATCACGACGACGTGCGTGATCGATTCGCCGGGCGGCAGGAGAGACTGGGCCTGCAGGACCTGGTCGAAGATCTCCGCGGAGGTCAGGTTGCGTTCGACCCCCTTCAACCCGCTGGCGCAGAAGACGCAGCCCATGCCGCAGCCGACCTGCGTGCTGATGCAGACGGTCCGCCGGGGCGGGTCGGACATGGAGACGCACTCGATGTTCCGGCCGTCGCGACAGCGGAGGAGGAGCTTGTCCGTGCCGTCGTCGGCGATCCCCCGGTAGGCCAGCTCGGTGGCGAACAGCGTCCACTCGGCGTCGAGCTTCTTCCGCAGGTCGAGCGGAACGTCGGTCATGTCGGCGAACGTCTTGGCCCGCCGATGGAAGGCCCATTGCTGGATCTGCTTGGCCCGATAAGGCTTATGGCCCTGTTCGGCGATCCATGCGCGCAGCTCGTCGGCCGACGCCCCGAACAGCGGGCGCTTCGAAGCGACCTCGATCCCCTGCGGCTCTCCGCCTTCTTGCATGCGCGCCCCGCGACCTCGACGTGACCCCGTCCCTCACGACCCACGCTACCATTGTAGAACCCCCGTTGCCGTCGGCCAAGCCGCGATTCTGGGCGAAGATGCGATGGGAAGCCGGACCAAAAGAAAAGCCGGCGCTGAATCTTGTTCCAGCGCCGGCGTGAGTCGCGGGGGGAGTCGTGGATTGTTCGAGTTCGCCGCGGAGGTTGGATGGCGTCCGCGACGATCGGAGACGGGCTTCGCTCAGAGCTTCTTTTCGGCCGAGCTCGCGGCCTTGGGGGCGGCTTTGAATTCCTCGGGGGTCATCTTGGAGATGGTCCGGTCGAGGTGGAGGACGTAGCCTCCCTTTTCCGGAACGTCCTTGCCGTAGGCGAGGATCTCCGGCGACGAGGTATGGCCCGGCTCTTCCATGGTGTCGGGGAGGGAGGCCCCCCACTCGACGATGATATCGCCCTGGCGCGCCGACTCCACGGCCGGCGAGACCATGTTCTGCAAGGCCTTCATATCGTCGACCTTGCGAGGCGGTTGCTTCTTCTTGATCGTGTACATCCGATAGTCTTCGGCGAAGGTCTCAAGAAAGACCTTGTCGTCCGCGGCGCCAGCCGACTGCGATCCTTCGCCGCCGCAACCCGCCGCCAGGCTCAGGAGGACCGGAACCAGTCCCAGCCATCGCCTTCGATCCAATCCTCGCATCGACGAAGTTCCCTTTACTCGGTGCTCATTCCAAAAGACGGCCCGCCGTCGATCGCGATGGTCGACGGCGGGCGACGTTGGCTCAGTACGAGTCGGCGCTGACGATTTCGCCGCCGGCCTTGCTCCCCAGGGCCCGCCAGGTGGGCAGGCTGATGGAGTCCTTGATGAACCGGACGGAGCCGTCGCAGAAGGCCACGTTCACGCCGCCGGAGTGGTAGCTCCGGGCCGCGCCGTGAACCTGGGTGTAGGTGGGAAGGTCCGCACAATCCCACAGCTTGTAGTTGGGCGGGACAGTGTGGGAATAGGCGTAGGTCGAAGGAAGACTGCGGTAGTACATCTGACCGCGATAGCGGATCCGAGTCTGCGTGGCGCCGCTCGCGCAGTCCGCGGGCGGATCGATGGCCGTCGCCCCCGAGAACGAGGCCGCAGAGGTGTAAACGTTGATCTTGTCGGCGAAGAGGATCTCGGCCGTCGTGTTCTGGACGGCTCGCGACCGCTTCGTCTCTGAGAACAGGGCGGTGTTGCTCGTGCCGTCGGTGATCTCCGAGAGCTTCACCGGAACGCAGGCCAGGTAGTCGGTGTTCGGCATCGTCTTGGCCGCGTCGAGGAACGCCGAGCCCCCCGTCTTGAGACGGTAATTGAAGACGCCGGCCCGGCTGGAATCCGGTTCCTGGTTGGTCGCCGTGCCCAACTGCTGGGAGGGGGAGTTGCCCAGGCTGCACATGTAGTTGTTGTAGCCGAGACCGCCGGGGGCGTACTGGCTGAACTTGGCGGTCTCGCCGTCAGACGGGCAGACGTAGGCCGAGACGATCTGATAGCTGGCCGTGAGCTGCGCCGGAGCGCCGGTGTCGATCCCGTGCTGGAGGTTGAACGCCGAATAGGCCGCCGACTGCTCCAAATACGGCAGCAACATCGCCAGCGACGACATCCGCGTCGTGTACGTGGTCGCGGTCGGGTAGGGCCCGATACCGGGCACCAGATTGCTGTAGGTCGACTCAAAGTTGGCGGCGGCCAGACCCATCTGCTTCAGGTTGTTGACGCACTGGGCGCGACGGGCGGCCTCGCGGGCGCTCTGTACGGCCGGCAGCAGCAGCGCGATCAGCACGGCGATGATGGCGATCACGACGAGAAGTTCAATAAGCGTAAAGCCGCGAAGACGGCGAGTTCGACTCATGCTGATATCCCAGGATTCAGAGGTACGATCAGGGCAGTGGAGGGAGAAGGACCGATTGTGGTTGGGTGGTTCACACTCGATCGCTTCTTAATACGATGCAGTAGCCATATCGTATCGTATGGATTTCTGCATTCGGCGTCGAGTAGCGGGGGCCAAGTCGCAAGGGGGGATGCCGACTGAGGTCGTCGTCGGTTCAACAGCGTGTTGCAAGCTATTTGTGTGCCAAAGCCCCGTGCGGTGAAGTCGTGGTGATTTGCAAGTCGTGTTTTGGTAGAAGCTTGTGGTTCGACGAATAATTTCGTCGAGGATTGCGTCGCTTCAGCTCGCTGACATAACGAGCAGGCGTGCACAGCGACTGGGACGGGTTGATTAATTCTCTTTTATTATCCGCATTCGTGGATCAGGAGCATGCGACCCGGCGTTCGCGACCAGGCCGGAGGCCCCCGGAGCCCCGCCCTCCCACGAGCGTCTTGCAGGGTATCGGACGAATCAGGGGGTGATCGGAGTCGCCGGGAGGTTGTCGGCGAACTCCCCCTGGCGCTTGCGGAGGAGGGCCTTCATCCGGGCGGCGTCCTCGGTGTGCGCGGGGTCGCTGGAGAGGTCATGGGTTTCGTTCGGGTCGGCCTGAAGGTCGAAGAGTTGGACCTTGCCGACGCGGGGGTAGACGATCAGCTTCCATCTGTCGTCGCGGATGGCCCGCTGGACGTTTCGGTAGGCGGTGAAGACGTCGGAGCGCCGGGTCTTTTCGGTTCCTCGGAAGACTGGGACGAGGCTGAGGCCCTCGCTGCCTGAGGGAAGGGAGACGCCCGCGAGGTCGCCGAGCGTCGGGAAGAGGTCGAACAGGTAGGCGAAGGCGTCGATCTTGCGACCGGCCGGGATTCCCGGCCCAGCCAGGATCACCGGCGACCGCATCGAGTGCTCATAGAGGTTCTGCTTGCCGAAGAGCCCATGGCTGCCAATCGCCAGCCCGTGGTCTGAGGCGAAGACGACGAGAGTGTCGTCCTGCTGGCCGGCGTCGTGGAGCGCCGCGAGGATTCGGCCTACTTGAGCGTCGAGATACTCAATTGAGGCGTAATAATCGGCCAGGTGCTTGCGGACGATGTCGGGCGTGCGGGGATGAGGGGCGAGCAATTCGTCGCGGACTTTCAACTCGCCGTTGTCGAACGGGTGTTCGGGGAGAAAGTTGGCCGGCAGGGGCATGGCCTCGTCGCGATACTTTGCCCGGTAGTCGGCCGGGGCGGTTCGGGGGTCGTGGGGGAAGTTGAAGGCGACGTAGCAGAGGAACGGGGCGTCGCCCGGCTTGCGGCTCGTGATGAACTTCGAGGCCGCATCGGCGAACAGCTTGACGGAGTGCTCGCCGCTGTTTCGCTTGTTGATGAACGTCCCATCCGGCCCGAGATCCTGGAGCGGCAGGTTGTACGGGTCCCCCATGCCGCCGAAGAAGACGGCCTCGGCCTGCTGGAACGACTTCGGCAGTGAGGCCGGCCCGTTGTGCCACTTCCCCGTGACGAAGGTCGCGTAGCCGGACTTCGCGAACGCCGCAGG
Source organism: Paludisphaera rhizosphaerae (assembly GCF_011065895.1). Classification (NCBI taxonomy): domain Bacteria; kingdom Pseudomonadati; phylum Planctomycetota; class Planctomycetia; order Isosphaerales; family Isosphaeraceae; genus Paludisphaera; species Paludisphaera rhizosphaerae. The sequence goes on from NZ_JAALCR010000032.1 coordinate 58,595, forward strand.
CCAGGTCTCCACGCCCTGGAGTTTCTCGTCCGTCCGGAACAGGCTGCGGCCGCTCAGGAGCATTGCCCGCGAGGGGACGCAGATCGCCCCCTGGAGGCCGCCGTTGCAGTAGGCCCGCGTCAGGAATGAGCCGCGCGCGGCGAGGGCGTCCAGGTTCGGCGTGCGGATGTCCGGATTGCCCATCGCGGCGATCGTGTCGGCCCGCTGGTCGTCGCTGTACAGGAACAGGACGTTGGGCCGCTTGGCACCCTGAGCCGTCGCGAGGACGGGGGCCGTCGCCAGAGCGGTGAACATCAAGAAAGCGAGTAGCGCCGAATGGCTGCCCTTTGACGT